>NZ_CAXSHM010000035.1:0-29196 GCF_964237335.1 uncultured Sphingomonas sp. | reverse complement strand
CATAACCCCTCTGAATCAGCGATCGCGCTCATCCGCAAGGGGGTGAGTAATTACTCCGCTGATCCCCGACTCGACGTGGTTGAAGCGCAGCACCTTGCCCTGCTGATCGACCATGATCGCGCCGAACGGCAGCAGCTCGGCGCGCGACGGATCTTCCGCGAGGCGGTTTTCGAGATCATCCGATCCGAACTTGATCATTTCCATGCAGCGGTCTTTCGGCTTTCAGGCGTTGTGACCGTCAATGCCGCAAGATCGTTGACCAACCACTAACTGCAACGCCGATTGCGGCCGGTCGTGGTTAACCGCGTCTTCACCGCCTTGCCCTACCGCCACTGCAACGAAGTGGAAGCGGTGTCATGACCATGGCCGATCTGGCGACCCGGACCGTCGACGCGGTGGTGACCGTCGGCGACACCGCCCATCCGATCGGCCTCGACGCGGTCGAGGCGGTGGCGACCGGGGCGGCGCGCGTGGCGATGCATCCCGACGCGGTGCACCGCGCCGTGGCCTCCGAGGCGATGATCGCCCGGCTCGTCGCCGACCGTTGCGCGATCTATGGCGTGACGACCGGATACGGACCGCTCGCCGACAACCACATTGACCCTGCCCAGGGCGCACTGTTGCAGCGAAAGCTGATCTATCACCTGGCCTCGGGCGTCGGTGCCCCGCTGCCGCCTATCGAGGCGCGCGCGATCGTGTTCGCGCGCCTGGTCACGCTGTCGCAGGGCCTGTCGGCGGTTCGCCCGCACCTGCTCCAATGGCTGTGCGCCCTGTTGAACAGCGGCCTCGCGCCGATCATCCCCGAAAAGGGCACGGTAGGCGCGAGCGGCGACCTGACCCCGCTGGCGCATATGGCGCTCGCGTTCATGGGCGAGGGCGCGTTCTGGCGGTCGGGCCTGCCCACGCCAGCAGCGGCCGTCCTCGCTGGCAAAGCTATCAAACCGATCACGTTGGAGAATAAGGAAGGGCTGGCGCTCGTCAACGGCACGTCGGCGATGGCCGGGATCGCCGCGCTGAACGGCGTGCGTGCGCGTCGCCTGCTGCGGATCGCGGCGTTGCTGACGACCGCCCATGCCGAATTGCTCGGAGGTCACCGCGCCGCATGGCATCCGCTCACCGCGGTCGCGCGTCCGCATCCTGGCCAGCGCCGCGCCGCCGCGCTGCTGTGGGCGCTGACGCACGATGCGCCGCGGCTGATACCCTTCGCGCCGCTGCCCGGCCGCATCGCCGCCGCGGCCGAGGATGGCGTGGCGCACGCCCAGATGCTGCCGCAGGATGCCTACAGCATCCGCTGTGCCCCGCAGCTGCTGGGCGCGATCGACGACATGCTCGTCCACCATGATCGGATCGTCGAGATCGAATTGTCGTCCGTCACGGACAACCCGCTGGTCTTCGCCGAGGAGGAAACGATCCTGCATGCCGGCAACTTCTTTGGCCAGCATGTCTCGTTCGCGTCCGACTCGCTCCACAACGCGGTCGTGATGCTGGGAGTGTGGAGCGAGCGACAGATCGCCCGGTTGACCGACGCGTCGCTCAACGCCGGTCTGCCGCCATTCCTGCAGGGCAACGCGACGGGGTTGAACAGCGGCTTCATGGGCGCGCAGGTGACCGCCTCGGCGCTGGTGGCCGAGATGCGCGCGAAGTCCGCGCCCGCCTCGATCCAGTCGGTGCCGACCAACGCCAACAATCAGGACGTCGTCACGATGGGCACCATCGCGGCCAGACGCGCGGGCGACGCGCTCGCCGATACCGCGCGCATCCTGGCGATCCAGGCGATGTGCGTGGCCCAGGCGATCGACCTGCGACTGCGGAAGGACGACCGGCCCTTCAGCGTCGCCGCCAGCGCGCTCCACGCCGCTGTCCGCGACCTCAGCCCGTTCCTCGACGAGGACCGCTCCTTGTCGGGCGAGATCGAAGCGGTGGCGAACGCCCTGCTTTCCGGCGCCGCCGAACGCCGGACAGGCGATGGCGAGGACGAACTTCACCGTCAGTTGCGCGGTTTCTGACCACCGATCCGATCATAGATCAGTATTGAGGTCGCTTGGTTTTACATGCCTTTAACGGCCGGCAGCTACTCAATGTCCTTCGATTTCACGCCCGAAATCTGCAGGATGCATCCATGTTCATCGACAATCCGGCCGACTGGATGGCCTCCGGCTTCGCAAGTCCTGGCGAGGCCGCGTCGCTCCATCGCGAGATCGACGACCGGCTCGACGGTATCGCGACGGCGGTGGCGCACGCGACCGGCTGCGACAAAGCGACGATCTATCGACACCATGACGGCGTTCTTCGGCTGGTCGCCGGCAGCGGCCCGGCGACGCTTCAGAGTGGCGCCGTCCTTGCCGGGTTTGCCGACGCCGGCGCGTCGGACTGCTCCGGAGCCATCCGCTACTGCGGGGAGCTGATCGACGGTGAGCGCTGGGCCGACTGTCCCCTCCCGCGCGGCGGCTTCGTGGCCGCCGCGCGGATCGTCTCGGGCGACTCCATCGACGGCATCGTCGCGGTCGCCGGCGACTCGCGGCACGATCCGCTCAGCGCGGCGCAGGCCTATGTGCTGCAAGCCTATGCCGAACTGGCCGGCACCGTGCTGGAACTGCACGCGCTGCGGCAACGTGCGCTTGCGACGGGGACCGACAACTCCGCCGCCATCGCCCGGCTGCGCCTGCTGGAGTCGGTCGCGGTCCATGCCAACGACTCGATCCTCATCACCGAGGCCGAACCGCTTGATCTGCCCGGCCCGCGCATCCTCTACTGCAACGAGGCGTTCACGCGCACCACCGGCTACTCGCTCGAAGAAGTGCTCGGCAAGACGCCGCGCATCCTGCAGGGCCCAAAAACCGACGCCGTCGCGCGCGCGAAGCTGCGTGCCGCCTTCGCCCGGTGGCAGCCGGTCACGGTCGAGCTGACCAACTATCGCAAGGACGGAAGCGAGTTCTGGGTCGAACTGAGTATCGCGCCCGTCGCCAACGACGACGGCTGGTTCACCCACTGGATATCGGTCCAGCGCGACATCACCGAGCGGAAGCATAAGGCGGAGCTGAGCACCCGCGTCCGCATCGCCGAGGTCGAGAACCAGGCGCTCGCGAACGAGATCAGGGACAGGAAGCGGATCGAGGAGCAACTGCTCTACACCGCGTTTCACGACAGCCTGACGAGGCTGCGCAATCGTGCCTTCTTCATGGACCGGCTCAAGAACGTGCTCGACGTCAATCGGCGCGATCCGTCCCTAGCGTGCGCAATCCTTTTCCTGGACCTCGATCGCTTCAAGGTCGTCAACGACAGCCTGGGCCATCTCGCGGGCGAGGTCCTGCTGAAGGAGATCGCCCGGCGGCTGAAGACATGCGTCAGGCCGCAGGACACGCTGGCGCGGATCGGCGGGGACGAGTTCGCGCTCCTCGTCGAGGAAGCGGCCGACCTGGGGGTCCCGATCGCGCTGGCGGAGAGGATCCTTGAAGCCTTGCGGCCACCCGTCCGGGTCGGACGGCAGGATGTGTTTCCCTCGACTAGTATCGGCATCGTCCGGTCGTCATCGCGCGACACGCAACCCGAGGCGCTGATCCGCGACGCCGATATCGCGATGTATGCGGCCAAGCGATCGGGCTTTGGCCAATATGCGATCTTTAGCGAGTCGATGCACGCCGAGGCGACGGCGATGCTGACGCTCCAGTCGGACCTGAAACTGGCGATAGAGCGCCAGGAGTTCGAGGTTGCCTACCAACCGATCGTCGATCCGCAGCGCGGCCTCATCAAGGGGTTCGAGGCGCTGCTGCGCTGGCAGCATCCGACCCGCGGGACCGTCTCGCCCGCCGAGTTCGTGCCCATCGCCGAGGAGATCGGCGTGATCCGCCAGATCGACCGTTGGGTGATGAACGAGGCGTGCGCACAACTCGCGAAATGGCGTGCGCTCTTCCCCGACGCCGACCTCGGCGTCAGCATCAACACGTCGGCCACCGAGTTCAACGATCCGCGCTTCCTGTCCGAACTCAAAGACACCATCGCCCGCTTCTCGCTGCCGCCACGCGCGCTGGAGCTCGAGATCACCGAAAGCATCTTCCTTCATCCCGATCCCAGGATCGAGTCGATCCTGACGGACATCCGCGCGCACGGGGTGCGGATTGGGCTGGACGATTTCGGCACGGGTTATTCCTCGCTCAGCTACCTCAACCGATATCCGACCGACACGATCAAGATCGACCAGTCGTTCATCCGGAGCCTGTGTTCGGACGACCGGACGCTCGCGATCGTGGTCCTCATCATCCAGCTCGCAAGGACGCTCAACGTCGAGGTCGTCGCCGAGGGAGTGGAGACCGAAGAGCAGGCCGAACTGCTGGCGTCGATGAGTTGCTCGCTGGCGCAGGGTTATTTCTTCTCACGCCCGATAACGGCCGTCGCGGCAACCAGCCTCATGTCACATTCCATGACGCTGACCGGAACGCGACAGGACCAGCCATCGTGAGACCTCACGACCGATGGATCACCTGCTTACACCGACACGAACGCCGGCATCGACAGCCAAGATCGGATCAGATTGGGCGCGCGGTTTAAGGCTTGGTCTACTCTCGACTCCGAAGTCAGCGGCTATGGTAACGTTCGAACCAGGCGAGGATAGCCGCGTTTTCTGCGACAAGCTGCGATGGGCGATCCGCCAATCCGCCGTGGCTCGCATTGGGCACGCGGATCAATGCGGTCGGGACCGAGCGGAGCTGGAGCGCCGCATAGAATTGCTCCGCCTCGCTCGGGGGCGTGCGATGATCGTCCTCACCGACCATCACCGCCGTGGGCGTCTTCACGTTGCCGACCAGGCTGAGCGGTGACCGGCGCCAATATTGCTCGGGATCCTCCCAGGGCATCTTGCCGAACCAGTAACGCGCCATCGACGTGTACCCGTCCGTCGTCAGCACCTCGCTCGTCCAGTTGATCACCGGTTTCTGCGAGACGGCCGCCTTGAACCGATCGGTCTTCCCGACGATCCACGCCGTCAACAGGCCGCCGCCCGATCCGCCCGTCACGAACAGCGCGGTGCGATCGACGCTCCCGGTGGCGATCGCGGCGTCGACGACGCTCATCAGGTCGTCGTAGTCCTCGCTCGGGTAGTTGTGATGGATGCGGTTCGCGAACGCCTCGCCGTACGACGTCGACCCGCGTGGATTGGCATAGACAACGACATAGCCGGCCGCGGCATAGAGCTGGTCGTCGGTCGACCAGACCGGCCCATAACTCGCGAACGGGCCGCCGTGGATCTCGAGGATCAGCGGGTATTTGCGCGCGGGATCGAAGTCGGGCGGCGTCACCATCCACGCGTCGATCGGCAACCCGCCGGCGGACGAGATCACCCTCAGCGGCCTGACCGCGGCGAGCGTCTTCCCGGCGAACAGCTCTTGATCGAGATCGGTCAGGCGTCGCAAAGCGCCGCCCCGCCCGGCGATCGCAATGTCGCCGGGATGCGTCGCATCGCCTGCGATGACCGCGACGGTGCCGTTCCTCGCGACGCTGAAGTCGCCGCTCGAATAGGGCCGGTCGAGCTCGCCGCCGGCCAGCCCGTCGGCGACGACCGATACGGTTCCGTCGATACCGACACGCGCCACCTTGGTGGGGCCGTGATCCGCGAACTTCACGAAAATCGCGCGACTGTCACCGGACCAGACGGGATTTTGCACGTCCCGGTCCAGGCCCGTCGTCAGCACAAGCAAACCGCTGCCGTCGGCGTTCATGACGGACAGGACATGGTTCTGGTAACCGAGCAGCTTGTCGTCGAACCCGACGAACGCGATCAGCTTGCCGTCCGGCGAGGCCGTGGGTTGCTCGTCCGGGCCGAAGCGGGTCGTCAGTTGGTGCAGCGCACCGGTAGCGGCATCGACGGTGAAGATGTCGGAGTTCAGGGGCTCACGATCCGGATCCTTGCCGTGGTTC
Organism: uncultured Sphingomonas sp.; assembly: GCF_964237335.1. Classification (NCBI taxonomy): domain Bacteria; kingdom Pseudomonadati; phylum Pseudomonadota; class Alphaproteobacteria; order Sphingomonadales; family Sphingomonadaceae; genus Sphingomonas; species uncultured Sphingomonas sp. The sequence continues at coordinate 23,286 of NZ_CAXSHM010000035.1, read as the reverse complement.
GTCGAGATCAGCAGGCGACGACCATCCGCCGTCCAGGCCACCTTGCGGCCGTCGTCGTAGGAGCCGAAGGTCAGCTGGCGCGCCGCCCCGCCATCGGCCGATACCACGAAGACGTGGTTGTACCCGGGCTTTAGATAGCCCTCGCCATCCTCCCGGTAGTGGACTTGGCCGATGATGGTCAGCGGCTCGGCCCATTTCGCGCCGTCGGGCTTCGTGGCCGGGACACCCAGCTTGGCGCCGTCGCCCGGGACGAACATGGTGAAGCCGATCATTTGCCCATCGGGTGACCAGGCGATGTCGAGCGGGCTGTCGGGCAAGGCGGTGATCGCCGCGCTCGCGCCCGTGTCCATCCACTTGACCCAGATCTGCGGTTTCTGCCCCTCGGTCGCCGCCGCGAACGCAAGACGCGTACCGTCGGGCGACCAGCGCGGCCGGGAGCTGCCCGCGACGCCCAGCGGGGTCTGACGGCCGCTCGCCAGATCGACGAGCCAGATCTCGCGACGCTCGCCGTCGATCATGATGTCCCCGGTCGCACGCGTATAGGCGACGCGCCGGCCATCGGGGCTGATCTGGGGATCACCGGCCTGCGCCAGCGCGAAGACGTCGCGGGCGGTGAAGACGCGGGACGGACCGACGGCTTCCGGAGCCGTCGGCGCGACCTGTGCGGCGGCGGAGGTGGCGGCAAGGAGGGCGAACAGCAAGGGAGAACGGATCATGGCTGGCCTGCCGTCGTTCGCGCCGTCGCGGTATCGTAGAAGCGGGCGAGGTCCTGCTTCATCGTGTGCAGTGCCTCGGTGTTGAGATAGACCATGTGGCCCGACGGATAATAGGCGAAGTGCAGGTTGGACCGCAGGCTGCGATCGATCTGCATGTGGCCCAGATCATATTCGGTGCCGAAGAACGGCGTCGCCATGTCGTACAGGCCGTTGAGCGAGAGAAGCTGGAGATGCGGGTTCTGCCGCATCGCCGCCGACAGATCGAGTGCCACATCGGCCTCGTTGGTTTGCTCCGCGCCGCGGGCGCCGGGCGGCCGATGATCAAAGCTCCATTTCAGCTTCGACGAGTAATAGGTCGGACGGTAGACGAGATCGGTCTGGTACTTGAGGTCGTGCGACAGATAATGGTGGAAGCTCGACACGAAGGCGCCCGTGATGCCCGTGTCGGAGGCGTCATACTCGGGCGCATCGCCGCTCGCGTCCACGTCGATCCCCTCGAAGCGGGCGTCGTAGCGGCCCAGCGTCCGACGCTGGTCGCGCAGCAGTTCCTTGCGGAAGCCCGACGCCGGGACGCGGAGGTCGTGATCGAGGATGTAGCGGGTGGAAAGGCCGGTGTAGGCGGACATCTGCGCGGCGATGGCCTGCCGCTGGTCGTCGGGCAGGTCCTGGCCGCGCGCCAGTGCCTGGGCAAAGGGACCCCGGGTCCAGTCGCGCACCTGCGCCAGGAACGCGGGAAGGTCGGCCGGCTGGGTGGGCAAGCGATGGTGGTAGGCGGCGATGGCGGCATAGGTCGGCAGGTAGTTGATCAGGTCCTGGTCCAAGCCCGGCGCGCGCCGCCCGTAATTCAGGATCGAGGATAGGAGGATAACGCCGTTGAGCTGCGCGCCGTCCTGCGCGAGGCGATAGGACAGGCCTGCCGACCGCGTGGTGCCATAGCTTTCGCCGAGCAGGAACTTCGGGCTGTTCCAGCGATCGTTCACCGTCAGGTAGCGCTCGATCGCCCGGGCGAAGACGTCGATGTCGGGATCAGTGCCCCAGAACTTCTGGAGCGAGGTGTCGCCCAGGGGACGGGAAAAGCCCGCGCCCATCGCATCGATGAAGACCAGATCGGACTTGTCGAGCAGGCTGTCGTCGTTGGCGACCATCTGAAACGGCGCGCCGGTGGTGGATTGCGGGCTGTCGGTGCGGACCCGCAGCGGTGCGATCGAGCCCATGTGCAGCCACATCGACGACGATCCCGGCCCGCCGTTGTAGATGAACGTCACGGGACGATCGCCGTCGCGCGTCTTCCCGTCCGCCGTATAGGCGACGTAGAACATGCTCGCGACGGGCTTGCCGTCGTCATCGCGGACGGTGAGCGTGCCGGCGGTGGCGAGATAGTCGATGCCGCGGCCGTTGATCGTGGTCGCATGACGCGTCGTCGATCGCGCCTCGCGGATCGGGGCGGTGGCGATGTCCTGGTCGCCGAGCTTGGCGAGCCGCGCCTTCTCCGCGCGCGCGGTCCCGCTGGGGAGCGTTTCGGTACGATCATCGCGACCAGGCTCGTCGCGGGGGGCAGAGCGCTCCTGGCCTGTGTCGGCGTCGCCGGTATCGGTCGCGGCCTTCGCAGGGGAGGTGGAGACCTGCGCATCCCCCTGGGCATCAATCGGTCCCGATACGGACAGCAGGATCGCGGAACAGACGACGGGCGCGAGCAAACGCATGGGACCTCCTGGCGGGACGACGATGGTTCGGATTGAAGACTGAAACCGGTCAAATCAGCGGGACGATGGCCGATTATGGACGTGGAAGAAACCGTGACTTCGCGGTCCGCAAGCCCGCGCGCCAGACAGCAGCTTCACCTTCATGACACTTGGTCCGCCCCGCTATTACCCCAGAGCTTAGGCGGTGTGCGCCCGGTATCGCAAGACCGACCCACCCGGTTCTTGCGTCGCCGGTCACGACCGGACGGACGGCCGCACGTCATCGCCTGGTCGTACAACGGTCCCGACGGACGTGCGACATCGGCCGCGACCCGCGCGCGCGCCAGGCGGGCCGAAGAGGCGCGCGGGACCAGCGCGAGCGCGCGGTCGAACGACCGGTTCGCGGCGGTTAGGTCGCTGACCAGCCGCTACGCCGCTCCCAACGTCTGCCAGGCCTTTGCCGACTGCGGCACGCTCATGGCCAGATCGACCAGCATCTCGATCGCCGCCGGTAGCCGGTCGTGACCCAGCAGCATCAGGGCAAGGCGCAGCGTGAGGGGCGGCGTGGTCGCGGGCGCGCACCCGATTACCGGATGGTAGAGCGCGACGGCACCCGCATCGTCGCCGCTCGCGACGGCCTGATCGGCCCTCGCGGCCAGCGGACCTGCGTCGACCGCGGCTCCTGCAACGCCCGAGACGGCGCCGCTCCGATCGCGATGGTTGCCGTACATACGGGAGCCGCTCCCTGTTGCCTGCCGTTCATGCCGGGTGCGGTTGCGATCCGCAATCAGTCTCGTCTGCCCCCGGCGGCGCCCCCGTGGCCAGACGCTGCGGCGCGTCGGCTCGGCGGGCCATCCGCCTGCCCTGCCCTGTTATTGGGCTTGCGAAGAAGCGGCGCGCGTCTGACAGTCGGATGATCGAGGACGTTCCTGCGGGCGATGCGGGTCGCGTCGCTTCATCCGGGGGGCTTGCATGTCGTTGCTTTTCTTGTTGGCCGCAGGAGCCGCGGTGGCGGCGCAGCCCACCTCGCCCGCACGATTGTCCGACACCGTCCGGGTGCTCGCCTCCGACCGGTTCGAGGGCCGCGCGCCCGGAACGCCCGGCGAGGCGCTGACGGTCGACTATCTGATCGCGCGGCTCAAGGCGCTCGGGCTCGAGCCTGGGGCGGCGGACGGGGGGTGGACGCAGACGGTGCCGGTCGTCCGCACCCAGCTCGGTAACGGCGCGATGGCGGTGCGCGGACCCGGCGGCCGCGCGATGCCGCTGGAGCAGGGCACGGACGCCTACGTCGCCACCGTCCGGTCGGTCGACCGGGTCGAGATCGCGAACGCGCCGCTGGTGTTCGTCGGCTATGGCGTCACCGCGCCCGAGCGCGGCTGGGATGATTTCAAGGGCGTCGATCTGCACGGCAAGGTGGCGATCTTCCTGGTCAACGATCCCGACTTCGGCGCCGCGCCGGGCGACGACGCGGCGGGGCGTTTCGGCGGCAGGCTGATGACCTATTATGGCCGCTGGACGTACAAGTTCGAGGAGGCGGCGCGGCGCGGCGCGGTTGGTGCGCTGATCGTGCACAACGCGGTCGGCGCGGGTTACGGCTGGAGCACCGTCATCGCGCCGCGTGGCGAGAGCTATGACCTGGCGGGCGCAGGCGACCGGGTTGCGCTGCAAGGCTGGCTGAGCGCCGACGCGGCCCGGCGGCTGTTCGCCGATGCCGGGCTCGACCTCGCGACGCTCACCAAACGGGCGCGCAGCATGGCGTTCCGGCCCGTCGAGCTGGCCGGCCGGACCTTCTCCGCTCAATTCGCGGTCCGGCACGAGGCGCTGGAGACCCGAAACGTGCTCGCCAAGATCACTGGCCGGACCCGTCCGGGCGAGGTGGTGATGTATGGCGCACACTGGGACGCGTATGGCCGCGCGCCCGACGGCGCGATCCGGCGGGGCGCGAACGACGACGGGCTGGGCGTCGCGGGCCTGCTGGAGATCGCGCGCGCGTTCGAGGCGGGCCCGCGGCCCGACCGTACGGTCGCGTTCGGCTTTTGGACGGGCGAGGAGCGCGGGCTGCTCGGCTCGGAGTTCTATGCCGAGCATCCCGCCTTCGCGCCCGCGCGGACGGTGGCGGACGTCACGCTGGACATCCTGCAGGCGGGCGGCGCGTCACGCGACGTGCTGCTGGTGGGCGCGGGGCAGGACGATCTGGAGGGCGACCTCGCGGTCGCGGCGCGCGCGCAGGGGCGGACGGTCACGCCCGAGACGCTGCCCGAGCGCGGGTTGTTCTACCGCGCCGACCATTTCTCGCTCGCCAAGCGCGGCGTGCCCACCCTGCTGTTCATGGCGATCAGCGGCGCGCCCGACCTGGTCGTCGGCGGCCGCACGGCGGGGCAGGCGTGGCTCGACGGTTACATGGCCTGCTACCATCAGGCCTGCGATCAGTGGCAGACGGACTGGCCGCTCGCCGGCGCGGCCCAGGACGTCGATCTGGCCTATGCGGTCGGCCACGGCCTCGCCTTCTCGTCGCGCTGGCCGCGGTGGAGCGCGACGTCGGAGTTCCGGGCCGCGCGCGAGCAGAGCCAACGTCCGTAGGCTCGGGCCTGAGGCTTGAAGCTAGACCGGCGTGCTCGCGATCCATTGCTCGCCCGTCTGGCGCAGCACGTCGAGCGGCAGCCGCCCGTTCGCCAGCACCGCGCGATGGAAAGCCTTGAGGTCGAATGCCGCGCCCTGCCGCGCCTTCGCCTTGTCCCTCAGGTCGACGAAGGTCGAATGACCCAGCTTGTAGCTGCACGCCTGACCGGGCGTCGCGCAATAGCGTTCGACCTCGCGCGTGGCGAAGCCCGGCGCCTCACCATCGCCGTCGACGAATCGCGCGATCGCCTGCTCGCGCGTCCAGCGCAGATGGTGGATGCCGGTATCCACCACGCACCGGTTGGCGCGGAAGAGCTGGAACTTGAGGTAGCCCAGCCGGCCCAGCGGGTCGTCGTCGTACGTCCCGAGCTCGTCGGCGAGCTGCTCGGCATACAGCGCCCAGCCTTCCGCATAACCTGAGAAGCCGCTTACCTTGCGGATGGTCGGCAGCCGCGTGTTGGCGAGCGCAAGGCCGCCTTCCAGCTGATGGCCGGGCAGCCCCTCGTGATACACGGTCGTCGAGAGGCAGAACTTGGGCCATTCCGCGCTGTCGTGCAGGTTGAAGTAGACGAGGCCCGGACGCGAGCCGTCGATCGCGGGTGATTGCGAGAAGGCGGAGGCGGCGCCCGCCTCCGTCTGCGGCGGCACCCGGCGCACTTCGAATGCATAAGGCGGCAGCGCGTCGAAGGCGAGCGGCAGCCTGGTACGGATCGCAGCCAGCCGTTCGTTGCAATAGGCGATCGCGCGTTCCTTGCCCGCGTCCGTGTCCGGATAGAGCTGGCCGGGATCGCGGTAGAGCACCGCCATCCGCTGGCCCACCGTGCCGCGCGTCATCCCCTGCGCCTTCAGCAGCGCGTCCAGCCGACTGGTCAGCGCCGCGGCCTGGTCGAGGCCGAACCGATGGACCTCGTCCGGCGACAGGCTGGCGGTCGTGGTGGTGCGCAGCGCGGTCTCATAGAAGGCCGCCCCCTCCGGCAGCTTCCACACGCCCGCTCGCGCGTCGGCGGTCGCCCGCAACGCGTGGGTAGCGGCGATCTGCCGGTCGAGCGCCGGCAGCACCTCGCCCGTGTAGATCGCCGCCGCCTGCCGGGCATAGCCATCGCCCAGCTTCGCCGCTGTCGCGCGCCGCGCGATCGAGGTAACGACCAGCGCGTCCGATGCCGGCTGGCGCGTCTTCGTCATCTGCACCAGCGCGGTGTCGAGCAGGAACGCAGGCGGCACGACGCCCTTGGCCGCATCGTGGCGCATCCGCTGCGTGTTCGCGTCGATCTCGCCGGCGAAGGCGCGCAGCCGCAGCAGGTAAGCGTCCGCATCGGCCCGCGTCTCGATCCGGTGCTTCGTGTCGAGGAAGTCGGGAACGGACTGATAGGCGCCGGTCAGCTGGCTGATGACATAGGGTGACGGGCCGTAGGACGCGGCGCCGAAGTCGAACGCCTGCACGGCGGCGGCGGAGCGCCGCGTGTAGAGCACCACCTCGCGGTCCAGCCGTTCGTCCGGCGAGAGACCCTGGGGATCGATCGCCTCCAGCGCCGCGATGTCCCGCGCGGTCTGGGTACGCTGCGCTGCGCGGCCGGCGTCCGACATGTCGGTGAGCTTCGCGCGCAGGTCGGCGTTCGCGCCCTTGTCGAGCCCGAGCTGGGTCGCGGTCTCCGGGCTGAGGCGAAGCTGCGCGGCGAAGATCGCGTCGAACGTCGGCGCGAGCGCCGTGTCGGTCGCGGGCGCCGTGGCTGCCGCCCAGGCCGCGGGCGCGCAAGCCAGGCCCGCGCTCGCCGCCGCCCCGCCCAGCACCGTGCGTCGCGTGAGATCCCTCTTCGTCGATCCGGTCACGTCATTCTCCATCGCCGTCGTCTCAGCCCGCCGCCCGACCGTCCTGCCGCCAGTCCGTGCCGCCGCCCGATCCATGAGCGCGCGCAGCACGCCCCGCTCGCCGGGCGTGAGCCCGGGATGCCACACGCCCCCGATCAGCACCACCCGCACCCGGTCCGATAGAGAACACCGGATGGGGCGCGCGCGCCGGCACGTCCGCGACCGGCAGCGTGGTCCAAGCCGCCATCGTCTCGGACAGGTGTCGGCGCCGCGGGTCGGCACGCCGCGGCGCTCCCAGTGGCGCGAACGGTTGAGCGCGCGCCCAACGGTCGAGCGGCGCGCCGTCAGGATGGTCGCCATAGGGCTCTCCGATTTCGTCGGCGGCCATCAGCGCCTGATACTCCCGTAGATATGTCCCGACCTGCGCGGCAACGGTCGACAGCTGCGGGAACAGCGCGGGATCGAAATAGTCGGGCCGATTAAGACCCGGCAGCACGGCGGTCGACATGCCGGCGCGTTGGAGACAAGCACAGAAACTTGGGTCCGCCAGCAGGATGAAGTGAGTCAGAATGTTGGCGATGAGTGCGAAGGGCGGATCGATCTTGAAGCGGCACTGCAGCTATGGCGTCGCAACGTTCCTGTAACCGATTGTTGGTTCCGCTCCAGCAGGGGGCAGCGAACACTTGAGACTAGGTCTCATGAACCAAAAGCGATCAGCTCGGGAAAGATTTTGGTGGACGCACTTGGGCTCGAACCAAGGACCCGCTGATTAAGAGTCAGCTGCTCTACCAACTGAGCTATGCGTCCATGACCTGACGGGAACGCCTCTGCGGAAGCGCCCCGCGATCGGGAAGCGGGCCGTTAGCATCCTCGCGGCGGATTGCAAAGCCTGATTGGCCCCGCCCGCCTCAAAACGCGGTCGCGAGCCGGTCCTGCATCGACCGGGCGGGGCTCTCGACGCGGGTCGGCGCCACCTGCGCGCGGTCGAGGCGCGCGACGCGGCGGTGCAGGTCTTCGCTCGCTCCCACGAGTGCGAGCGCGGATCGCGGCAGGTCGGCAAGCACCGCATGGTCGCTGACGGGCGCGTCGCCCAGACGCCGCGATGGATCGAGCGCGTCGCGCATCGGCAGCTCGCCCGCCATCACCGCGCGTTGCGTCAGCAGCCAGGCGATCACGTGCATCAGCCGCGTCGTCACCTTGAGCGATTCACAGGAGAAGGCCACGCGCGTCAACGGCGACAGCGCGTCGCGCTCGGCCTGGCCACCCTCGTCGAAATAGCTGCGGGCTTCGTCGGCGAGCAACATCGCGTCCGTGTACAGCCGGTCGATCAGCCGCTGTCGCAACCGCAAGTCGTGAAGTTCCTTCATCATTTCCCGACGTTGGCACGAACCGGGTTGCCGTCGCCAGCGGCCCGGGCCTGCGTCACGGCCGGAGTGTCCCAAACCGGTCCGGGTCGGCGGGACCGATCGATCATGCGATGATGTCGGGCACGAGCTCGTCGCCCAGGAACGCGATCTCGTCGCGCAGCCGGAGCTTGCGCTTCTTCAATCGCGCGAGCTGAAGCTGGTCGGTGGATCCGCCCGCTCCCAGCGCGGCGATCGCCGCGTCGAGGTCCCGATGCTCGGTCCGCAGCGCCTCGATCCGGCGCGCGATCTGCTCGTCATCCATGATCTACCCCCGGGGTCGCGCTGTAGCGCACCAGACTGGTTCCGGGCGAGCCAAAACGGCTCGACCCGGGAAACCGGTGTTTCGACGCAGTCCCGTCATACGATGGCGACCTTTCCGCGCATTCGTGATTTACTCCCATCGGCACCACACGCGAGGAGAACCTTTCCGATGCACACCGCGCACCAAACGGCCCTTCAGGCCAAGCACGCCGGGCTCGATCGACGCATCGCCGAGGAAGAGCATCGCCCGCTGCCCGACCAAGTCGTGCTGCACGACCTGAAGAAGCAGAAGCTGAAGCTGAAGGAAGAGATCGGCACCGCCTGACGCACCACCGCCGGCATCGGCTTCTATCCGAAAGGCTGCCTCACCGATGCCGGTCCTGACCGTGCGACCTTATTACCTCGCCGATCGCAGGCACGCGTTGGCGATCTTCGACTCCAACCTGCCGGAGTATTTCGGGCCGGGCGAGCGGGCATGGTTTGCGGAATCGCTCGACGATCTCGACGGCCCCGCCGTGATCCTGGCGATCGACGGCGACCCGGTCGCGTTCGGCGGCTGGGAGGTATGGGATCACTACGACAAGGCGCTGCTGTGCTGGGGCATGGTGCATCGCGGCTGCCATGCGCTGGGTCTGGGCAAGCTGCTGCTGTTCGAGCGCGTGCTGGGCATCGCGTGCGGGACGCCGGCCACCCGATATGTGACCGTGGACACCTCGCCGCTCGTCGCCCCGTTCTTCATCCACTGCGGGTTCGAGCAGACCAGCGTCTGGCCCGCGGGCTACCGATCGGGAATGGACATGCACGAACTGCGTCTCGACCTCGCCCGCACGAGCATCGCCGCGCTGACGACGGCGCGCGACGAGGCCTTGGCGCGCGCGCAGGAGCGGGTGGACGGGGCGGCCGGCAAGGCGTGAACGGCCGGTCAACCTTTTGGCGGCATCACTCCGACTGAACGCGGCGCCATCGACGGCATCGTGGCCAGGACGCGGCGCCCACGATGTACCTTCGCGATCGACAGGACTGGGAACCGGCCCTCGCCAGCGGCGACGCCAGGACGTTCGGGCGCGCCGCCGGGCAGGCGCGGTCCATCGTCCCGGAGCCGATCGCCGGTGACGGAAGCTGGATCGTCGACCTCGCCGTCGACGTCGGCTCGCCGGCCTGGTGGCGGGGCCTCGTCACCTGTCTGTTTCTGCTCGCGGACGCCTGGCTGCTGACCCCGCGTCCGGCACCGATGGCGGACGACGTCCCCGCACCGCTCGTCGCGAGCGAGGACCGGCTGGCGCGGTCGGTGGCCATCGCGCCGCTCGGCCGCGGCGGCGAAGGGGGACGGCGCAGCGCCCCCACCGCCCTTGCCGTGCCCCTCGCCCACGCACCCGAGCGTGCGCAGGTGCAGGCAGCGGCGATCCTCGGCGCCGGCGACACGATCGACCGGTTGCTGCTGAGGATAGGCGCAGGCGACGAGGACGCGCGCGCCGCCGCCGCGCTGGTGGCGGGCGCAGCGGGTCCCCTGCCCTCCGGGCTGCCGGTCGAGGTGACGCTGGGCAGTCGGCCCGATCTTCTCCACCCGCGCCCGCTCGTCCGGCTGACGCTGCGGGCGCGCCCCGATCTGGTGGTGACGATCCGTCGCGCGGGCGGCCGGCTCGTCCCGATCCGCCAGGCGATCGCGATCGATCGGACGCCCGTCAGGCTCGGCGGCGCGGCGGGCACGGGTCTGTACGAGGCGATCCGCGCCGCTGGCGTGCCCGCCGAGGCGGCGGCCGAGTATCTGAAGGCGATCGCCTCGCGCGTGCCGTTCGGCGAGGTCGCCGCCACCGACGCCTTCGACCTCGTGATCGAGCGCGAGCGCGCCGCCAGCGGTGAGACACGCTGGGGTCGGCTGCTGTTCGCAGGCTTCGGCGAGGGCGCGCATCAGTTGCGGCTCGTGCGCTGGAACATGGACGGCAAACCGGGCGGCGATCAGGACGGCTGGTACGATGCCGACGGTCAGATGCAGCGGCAGGGCTCGCTCGGCATGCCGGTCGCGGGGCACATCACCTCGGGCTTTGGCATGCGGTTCCACCCGATCCTCGGGTTTTCCCGGATGCACAAGGGGATCGACATCAGCGCGCCGGTCGGCACGCCCGTGTTCGCGGTGATCGACGGCACGGTACTCTCGGCCAGATGGAGCGGCGGCTACGGCAATTTCATCCGCCTCGCGCATGGCGGCGGGATGACCAGCGGCTATGGACACCTCAGCCGGATCGCGGTGCAGGCGGGCCAGGCGGTACGGCGCGGGCAGATCATCGGCTACGTCGGCTCTACCGGCCTGTCGACCGGTCCGCACCTCCATTGGGAGATCGCGCGCGGCGGCGTGATGGTGAACCCGCTGCAGATCGCGCAGGCCGGCATCGCGACGCTCGGCGTCACGGCGATGCCCGCCTTCCGGGCGCGGGTCGCGTGGCTGATGGGGTTGAAGCGCGGCGGCTAGGGCCTAGGCCGCCGCGAGCGCGCCCACCGCCAGTGTTTCCATCGCCTTCGCCTCTTCGGCCGCTTCGATCTCCGCCGCCTTGGCCTCCACCAGCCGGACGATATGATTGACCATGTCGGCATCCTCGACATGATGGTCGGTCACGCCGGACAGATACACCATGTGCCTGCCCGCGCCGCCGCCGGTGATGCCGATATCGGTCTCCCGCGCCTCGCCGGGGCCGTTGACGACGCAGCCCAGGACAGACAGCGACAGCGGCGTGCGGATATGCTGCAGCCGCTCCTCGAGCTTCTGCACGGTGCGGATCACGTCGAAGCCCTGGCGCGCGCACGACGGGCAGGAGACGACGCGCACGCCCCGATTGCGGATGCCGAGCGCCTTCAGCATCTCGAAGCCGACGCGCACCTCCTCCTCCGGCTCGGCGGAGAGCGACACGCGGATCGTGTCGCCGATCCCGAACCATAACAGGCTGCCGATGCCGATCGAGGACTTGACCGTCCCGCCGATCAGCCCGCCGGCCTCGGTGATCCCCAGGTGCAGCGGGCAATCCACCGCCTCGGCGAGCTGCTGGTAGGCGGCGACCGCCAGGAACAGGTCCGACGCCTTCACCGCCACCTTGAACTCGTGGAAGTCGTGGTCCTGCAACAGCTTGATGTGATCGAGCGCGCTCTCGACCAGCGCTTCGGGACACGGCTCGCCATATTTCTCCAGCAGGTCCTTCTCCAGGCTGCCGCCATTGACGCCGATCCGGATCGCGCAGCCGTTGGCCTTCGCCGCGTCCACCACTTCCTTGACGCGCGCCGCCGAGCCGATGTTGCCGGGGTTGATCCGCAGGCATGCGGCGCCCGCGTCCGCCGCTTCCAGCGCTCGCTTGTAGTGGAAATGGATGTCGGCAACGATCGGCACGCGCGCGGCGCGGACGATCTGCTTGAGCGCGGCGGTCGACTCGACGTCGGGGCAGCTCACGCGGATGATGTCGACGCCCGCGTCCTCGCACCGGCGGATCTGGTCGATCGTCGCGCGCGGGTCGCTGGTGGGCGTGTTGGTCATCGTCTGCACGGTGATCGGCGCATCGCCGCCGACGGGCACGTTGCCGACCATGATCTGACGGCTGGGACGGCGCACGATGTCGCGCCAGGGACGAAGGGACATGACGGTTCCTCTCGGGGTCGTCCGCCATATAGCGCAGGGCGGCACACGAACCTAGTGCAGGCAGAGACAGTGGCCGCCGCTGTTTTCACGCCTGCCGACGTCGGGCGAACTGTCTCGGGGCTGCTGCGTTGGAGCTGCCTGATGACGAGGACGCGATCATGAACATCGATCTGACCGGCCGGACCGCCTTGGTGACCGGCTCCACCGACGGCATCGGCTTCGCAGCGGCAAAAGGGCTGGCCGGTGCAGGCGCCAGCGTGATCGTCAACGGCCGCGGGCAGGACAAGGTCGATGCCGCCGTGGCGCGGATCGGTGGAACCGCGCGCGGCGTGGCTGCCGACCTCGTCGACGCTGCGGGCGCCCGGACCCTGTTCGCCGCCGTGCCGGATGCGGACATCGTCGTCAGCAACGCCGGCGTGTTCCAGCCCTCCGACTTCTTCGACACCGACGACGAGACGTGGGAGCGCCACTGGCAGGTCAACGTGATGGCCGGGGTTCGCCTGGCCCGTCACTATCTGCCCGGGATGGAGGGCAAGGGATGGGGCCGGTTCATCCTGATCGGCTCCGAATCGGCGTTCAACATCCCGGTCGAGATGATCCACTACGGCGTCAGCAAGACGGCCGACGTCGCGCTCGCGCGCGGGCTCGCCAAGCGGATGGCGAAAACCGGCGTGACGGTGAACGCGGTGCTGCCCGGCCCTACGCTGTCGGAGGGCGTCGCGGCGATGCTGAAGGACCGGTTGAAGCCCGGCCAGTCGCTGGAAGACGCCGGGGCGGAGTTCGTCAAGGCCAACCGGCCGAGCTCCATCATCGGTCGCGCCGCGTCGACGCAGGAGGTCGCGAACATGATCGTCTATGCCGCATCGCCGCAGGCCTCGGCCACGACGGGCGCGGCATTGAGGGTCGACGGCGGCGTCATCGACACGCTGATGTGAGCCGCGACATCGGTTGCGACGGCTCGGCGGCATCGTTGACGGGCGCGCGGCCCGGCCTAGAACCGCCTGATGAGCAGCGTCGTGGTCGAGGGCCTATCCAAGAGCTATGGCACGGCGAACGTGCTGCTGCCCATCGACCTGTCGATCGCCGAAGGGGAGTTCGTCGTGATCGTCGGGCCGTCTGGCTGCGGCAAGTCGACGCTGCTGCGCCTGATCGCGGGCCTGGAGACGCCGACGAGCGGTCGGGTGCTGATCGGTGCGCGGGACGTGACGGCGCTGGAGCCGGCCGAGCGCGACATCGCGATGGTGTTCCAGTCGTACGCGCTTTACCCGCACCTGACGGTGTCGGAGAACATCGCCTTCCCGCTGCGCATGGCGAAGCGCGACAGGCGCGAGATCGCGACCAAGGTCGGCGAGGTGGCCGAGCTGCTCGAACTCGGCGCGTTGCTGGACCGGCGGCCACGGGCGCTATCGGGCGGGCAGCGACAACGGGTGTCGATCGGCCGCGCGATCGTGCGGGACCCGGCGGTGCTGCTGCTCGACGAACCCCTGTCCAACCTCGACGCGAGCCTGCGCGTGAAGATGCGGCACGAGTTTGCGCGATTGCATCAGCGGCTCGGCGCGACGATGATCTATGTGACGCACGACCAGATCGAGGCGATGACGCTGGCGAACCGCATCGTCGTGATGTCGCATGGGCGAGTGGAACAGGTCGGCGAGCCGCTCGCGCTGTATCGAACGCCGGCGACGATCCGGGTGGCGGAGGCGATCGGATCGCCGGCGATGAACTTCATGCCCGTCAGGATCGTACACGCGGACGAGACGGGCGCGACCGTCGCGATGCCCGGCGGTGCCGAGTGCCGCGTCGGCGCCGATGCGCGTGCCGATGCGGTCGGCCTGGACGCGACGCTCGGCGTCCGGCCCGAGCATCTTCGCGCCGACGAAGCCGGGCCGTTCGGCGGCCGAGTGGAGCTGTTCGAGCGGCTGGGCCCGCTGTCCTTCGCGCATCTCGGCGGGAACGAGGGGAGCTTCGTCGCGCAACTGCCGAACGACCGGCACATCACGCTGGGCGAAGCGATCCGCTTTTCGGTCGACCCCGGCGATGCCCAGCTCTTCGCGGCAGGGGGCGGCGCCTACCCACGCGTCACCCCTTGATTCCGCCGCCGAGCACGCCGCTGAAATAATAGCGTTGCAGCGCCAGGAACAGCAGCAGCACCGGCGCGGTGGTGACCACGGCTCCCGCCATCATCAGCTCGACGTCGCCGCCATGCTCGCGGCTGATCGCCGCCAGCGCGACGGGAAGCGTGTAACGCTGCTGGTCGGTGATGACGATCAAGGGCCAGAGGAAGTCGCTCCAGCTCGCGAGGAAGGTGAACAGCGCCAACGTCACCGTCATCGGCGTCAGCAGCGGCAGCACGACGCGGGTGAAGATCCGCCATTCGCTGGCGCCGTCGACGCGGGCGGCGTCGAGCATCTCGTCCGGGATGGCGAGCGTCGCCTGGCGTACGAACAGGACGCCGTAGACACCGGCGATGCCCGGCGCGAGGACACCGGCATAACTGTTCACCAACCCGACCCATTTGAGCATCAGGAACAGCGGCAGCATCGCGACCTGCGTCGGCACGACCGCGAGCGCCAGCACCGCCTGGAGCAGCCGCGCCCGCCCCGTGAACCGCAGCTTCGCGAACGCGTAGCCGGCGGGTACGGTCAGCGCTAGGCCGAGTACGGTCGCCAGCGTCGCCAGAGCTGCGCTGTTCAGGAGCGCGGGCAGGATGTGGTAGTTGGTCGAGCCGCCGGGATGGTCGAACAGCAGCTCGCGATAATTGGCCAGCGTCGGGTGCCTGGGCCAGAAAGGCGGCGGAAAGATAGCGGCGGCGCCCTTCGCCATCAGCGACACGTTCACCATCCACACCAGCGGCGCGACCGTGGCGAACGCCAGCGCGGCGAGCGCCGCGCCCGGCAGCGCGGCCCGCAACCTTACAGCCATTCGTAGCGCCTTCCGAGCCGCGCCTGCACGGCGGTGAGCAGCAGGATCGCGACGAACAGCAGCACCGCCACCGCCGACGCCATGCCGAGGTTCCACCACGTGAACCCCTGATCGAACATGAAATACAGCACGGTGACGGTGCTCTGCGCCGGGCCGCCGTGCGTCATCACATAGGGCTCGGTGAAGACCTGGAGGAAGTTGGCGACGCTCAGCACCGCCGCGAGCAGCAGGGCGGGACCGATCGCCGGCAGCGTGACGTGGCGGAACCGCGCCCACGCGCCCGCTCCGTCGAGGCGCGCAGCCTCGTGCAGCTCGTCCGACACGGTCGCCAGCGCGGCGACGAAGACCAGCATGTTGTACCCGAACGCCTTCCAGACGATGAACAGCAATGTCGCCGGGATGCTCGTCCGCGGATCGCCCAGCCAGTCGACCGGCGCCACCCCGACCAGCGACAGCACATAGTTGAGCAGCCCCGTGCGCGTGTCGAGGACGTACCGCCACACCAGCGCGGTCGCGACCAGCGTCGTCACATAGGGCGCAAACAACAGTAGGCGCCACAACGGCTTCCACCGCACGGTCGCCGAGCTGACCAGCAGCGCCGCCAGCAGCGACGTCCCGATCGCCGCCGGAACGCCGATCGCGGCGAACAGCACCGTGTTGCCCACCGCGCGCCAGAACAGCGGCGTATGAAGCAGCTCGGCATAGTTCCCCGGACCGACGAAGCGGAGGTCGCGGAGGTGAGCGAGCGCATAGATGTCGAAATCCGTCAGGCTGAGCAGCAGCGCGCCGATGGTGGGCACGACCAGCACCAGCAGCGTTCCCAGCAGCACGGGCAGGGAGAAGGCCCATCCGGCACGCGCTTGGCGCGTCATGCGATCCGCCCGTGGTCGAGCAGCCAGCGGCGCTTTTCCAGGATGCGATCGACGCGCCTGTCCATCTCCGTCGTGGCGGCCTCCACCCCGAACTCGCCGCGCACCATGTGTTCGGCGACCAACTGCACTTCCGTCACGATCCGCTCCCATTCGGGGACCGCAGGCGGGGCGACGCTCTGCGCGATCTGCCGGGCGAACACGCCCGACACGGGATCGTGCGTCAGCGTCGCGCCGGCCCAGGCGCTCGGGCGCGTCGGAAGGTCGCCTGTGACCTCGTAGATGTGCTGCTGCATCGTCGTGTCGGACAGATAGGAAATCAGCCCCCACGCCAGCGCCGGATCGCGCGCGTGTCGGCTCACCGCCAGGCTCGTCCCGCGCGCCATCGCCCTCCCCGCCCCGGCCTGCCCCGGCGTCCGCGTCGCGCCCCAGATCGCAGGCGGCAGGATGTCTGCCCGGCGCCGGAGGTCGCCGATCGTCACATGGTCCGACGGCAGGATCGCGAACCAGCCGCGTCGGAACGCCAGATAGCAGTCGCCTACCTCGGCATAGGTCACCTTGGGTGCCCAGCCTTGGTCGTAGATCGACTTGTAGAAGGCCAGCGCCGCGCGAAAGCCGGCGGAGGAGAAATTACCCCTCGCGTTCCGGTCGCGCAGCAGCGGCTCGGGCTGCTGCGCGGCGAAGCCGAACAGGGGCTCGGGCCAGTCGAGCGGGTGGAGGGTCGCATAGCGGTCCGGATGCCGGCGGTTGATCGCCGCGGCCATGCGTTCCCACTCGGCCCACTCCATTGGCGGTGCGTCGTGGCCGACCTCGGCGAGCAGGTCGCGGCGATAGAATTGGATCCAGCTATCCGCCGACCAGGGCACCGCCATCGCCTGGCCTTCGACCATCACCGACGCGAGCGCGCCGGGGAACTGGTCGGCGAGGAGTGCCGAGCTTGCCGGAGGAGGTGCGAGCGCGCCGATCAACGCCAGCTCGGGCAACCATTCGCTTCTGACCATCATCACGTCGGGCAGCGAGTCTCCGGCGAAGCCAGTCAGCAATTTCTCGTGCGCGCCTGTCCAGGGCAGCGACTGGACGGCGACCTCGATCCCGGTCGCGCGTTCAAAAGCGGGAAGCAGGAGCGGCGCATTCTCGCCCGTTGCGCCGATCGCCCACCAGCTCAGTGCGGGTCCGCCACGCCCGCGCGAGCAGGCCGCCAGCGCGGCACCCGCCGCGAAGGTCAACGCCGTACGCCGGGAAACTAATGCCATGCAGGCTCGGCTGGACACGTTCTCGGCATCGGTCGCCGGATTGGTAGGCACATCGCCATGTCGTCCCAAGCGTCATGCCAAAGACCGAGATGATCCAGGTTACATGGCCGGTGGAAAGCGGTGGCGCGAACGCATCACCCACGCACGAAACCACATTCCAGGAGACGCCGGTTGTTGCGGATCGGCGCGCGCTTTGCTGCACGCCTGTCATGAAAATGAACAATAAGACATCGACTCTACCCCCCGCTTTGCGCCGGCGCCTGGCGATCGGTGCTGCGCTCCTGCTGCCTTGTGCCGCGGCGCACGCGCAAACGGCGCCGCCGCCCCAGCCCGCGCCGACACCGGGCAGCGGACAGGCCGATGCGGCTAAGGGAGCGGCCGATCCTCAGCAGCCCGCGACCGCCGAGGCGGCATCGCCGGCCGAGGCGAAGGTCGATGACGTCGTCGTCACCGGATCGCGGATCACGCGGCCCGAGTTCGCGGCGCCCAATCCGATCACGTCGCTCAACGCCGCCGCCATCCAGCAGTCCGGCAACACCAACATCACCAACTTCCTCGAGCGGGTGCCGGCGCTGACCGGCTCGCGGGACTCGACCCAGACGTCGGGCGGCAACGCCGTCTCGTCCAACCCGTTCGGCGCGGCGGGGCTGAACGAACTCAACCTCCGCAACCTCGGCGTCAACCGCACGCTGGTGCTGGTCGACGGCCGCCGTCATGTCGCGGGCGAGCCGAACAGCGCGGCGGTCGACATCAACAGCATCCCGACCGACCTGATCGAACGCGTCGACGTGCTGACCGGCGGCGCCTCGGCGGTCTATGGTGCCGACGGCGTGTCGGGCGTCGTCAATTTCATCCTGAAGCGCGATTTCGACGGGGTGTCGGCGCGCAGCCAGATCGGCATCTCGAGCCGCGGCGACGCGGGCAACCAGTTCGTGTCGGTGACGGCCGGCAAGAACTTCCTCGATGGCCACGCCAACCTTACGATCGCCTATGAGTACAACAAGGACGACCGGCTCGACAACGACGATCGCAGCTACCTGCGCAGCGGCGCACGCCAGTATCTGATCCCCAACGATGCGGCGGCGACGAACCCGAACGCGCCGCACAACGTGCTGGTCAGCGATCTGCGCTATCCGGGCGAGTCGCCGATCGGCGCGGTGGACGTCAACGGCGACGGCATTGCCGACTTCAACGGGCTGGGCCTGCCCTATAAATATGGCACCCCCGCCTCCTACTACTCGGTCGGCGGCGACGACACGCCGGTGGCGGGCTTCTATTCGGGCGACCTTGCGCCATCGATCGTCCGCAACGACGTCAATCTGCTTGGCCGTTTCGACGTGTCGGACGCGTTCAAGCTGTCGGCGGAGGGCAAATACGCCCAGACCCGCGCCACGACCTATGACTATTATATCGGCACGTTCGGCATACCGATCACGCTCGATAACCCGTTCGTCCCCACGACGATCCGGAACGCGGCGCTGGCGGCGGGGCAGACGTTCGTCACCGTCAACCGCGACAATCTCGATTACGGCCGCCACGGCGAAAGCGATCTGCGCCAGACCTATCGCGGCGTGCTCGACGCATCGGGCCGGATCAGCCCGCACGCCACCTATGACGCCTATTACGAATATGGCCGCACCGACGTCGCGATTACCAAGCTCAACGACCTGCTCGCCGCCAACTACTACGCCGCGATCGACGTGGTGACGAACCCCGCGACCGGGATGCCGATATGCCGGTCACGGGCGAGCGGCTGCGTTCCGGTCAACGTGTTCGGTCCCGGCCCGATCAGCCCGCAGGCGCTGAGCTATTTCCAGGTAAACGACACGAGCTTCGCGCGCATCACGCAACAGGTGGCCGACGCCTCGGTGAGCGGCGACTTCGGCGCGTTCTTCCGCCTGCCCGGTGGGCCGGTGCAATTCTCGTTCGGCGGCGAATACCGTCGGGAGACCAGCGCGTTCGATCCCAGCGCCGCGCTGCAGGGGAATGTCTTCGTCGCCTATACGGAGCCGACGGTGGTGGTACCGTCGGGCGGCAGCTTCGACGTGAAGGAGGCGTTCGGCGAGTTGAACGCGCCCATCTTCCAGGGCCAGCGTTTCGCCGAGACGCTGTCGATCGGCGCGGCCTATCGCTTCTCGCATTATTCGACGATCGGCGACACGACGACGTGGCAGTTCAACGGCGTCTACGCGCCGATCCGCGACATCAGCTTCCGCGGATCATACGGCAAGGCGGTGCGCGCGCCCAACATCGGCGAGCTGTTCCAGCCGGTGACCGGCGACTCCGCCTTCTTCCAGGATCCTTGCCAACCCGCCAGGATCGGTCTGGGAACCCAGTATCGCGCCGGTAACTGCAAGCTGCTGCTGGCGTCGGTCGGCGGCACGATCTCGGATGCGCTCCAGACCGTCAGCAACGTCAACGGCGTTAGCTCGGGCAATCCCAATCTCCAGGCCGAAGAGGCCACGACCTGGACCGCCGGCATGGTGCTCCGCCCCCGCTTCCTGCGAGGCCTGACAGCGTCGTTCGACTGGTATGACATCACGTTGAAGAACGCGATCAACACGCCCGATCCGTCGTCGCTCGCGGACCTGTGCGTCGACGTTCAGACCATCGACAACCCGTTCTGTCGCTCGATCACCCGTGCGACCGCGACGACCACCGTCAACGGCGTCACCACCGTCGCCGGCACCATCATCGGCTTCAAGGTACAGCCGCAGAACGTCGCCGCGTTCCGCACCGCGGGGCTCGACGTCAACGTCGACTATCTGCTGCGGACCTCGGGCGCGGGGACGTTCGACCTGAGGTTCGTCGGCGGCTACCTCAATCGACTGACGTTCATCGGCATTCCCGGCGCGCCGGTGACGGACAATCTCGACCAGCCGGGCCGGCCCAAGTTCAACGCCGACTTCTCGCCGACGTGGACGATCGCTGGCCTGACGCTCAGCTACAATCTGCGCTGGGCGGACGGCACACGCACCATCGACAAGCTGACCACCGACAACGATCCCAACTATGCCCCGGCCGCGCAGCTGCGCTACAGCGACCTTTGGCAGCACGACGTGCAGGTCGGCTACGAGGTGCGCAACGGCGTGTCGTTCTACGCCGGCGTGCTCAACCTGTCGGACCAGAAGCCCGATCCGGGCAACGCGATCAACCAGCCGATTTCGGCGGTCGGGCGCTATTTCTACACGGGCGTGAAGATCAGGACCGGCAGCAGGTAGCGCAACCTTTTCATGCTGGCCGGGCCGCAGGACTGCGACAAGCTCAGGACAGGCTTGCGCGGGATCTCGTGGCCTGCCGCAGCTCGCGGTTTCGCGTTCCAGTCCCTTGAGCTTGTCCGCCACCTCAAACGGCACGCCGGCACGCTTGCCGCTATCGACCTCCGCCTTCTTCAACCACTCGTGCAACACCTGCGGCACGCAGCCGCGCGCTCGCGAACCTCAGGCGCAAACTTGTTCGTCGTCTTGCTCGTCATCGCTCCACCTTCTTAGGGGCCGGAGCCTTCCGACAAACCCGGAGCGGTTCAGATGCCGCCGCAGCGACATTCGACGCAACGGTTCGTGCGCCGAAGCTGGAGCCGTCGTGAAGCGACAGCATCGCTTGCTTGCGTTCGTTCAAAGCGATGCGTTATGCTGGCTGAATTAGCAAAGCGGGGATGTTGACCAACCATGCGTGTTCCGGTTCTTACCCTGGCACTACCTCTCACGCTGGCTCTGGCGGGCTCCGCCGCGACCGGGACCGAGCCGTCGCTTCGCTTCCAGGTCCCCTCCACCGTATCGCCCGAGGCTGCGAAGGCCCTGGGCGCCATCTATGCTGTCTCCTCCAAACAACCGCCGGAAGTGAAGCCTGCGTCGGTCGAAGATTGGGATCGTTTGAGGGAAGCTCTGGACAAGCGGATGATCCCTGCGTCGAACGCCGTCGTCGCCAAATTGGGCGCGACCGTGCAGGACGACCAGATCGGTGGCGTTCCAGTCGTGCGCATCCGGCCTGCGAACTATACGCCGAGCGGTCGTACGCTTATCTACTTCCATGGGGGCGGCTACACGCGCTTTTCGGCGCATTCCCGTCTCGGACCGCCGGCGCTGGTCGCAGCCGCGACCGGCGATGAGGTGATCTCGGTCGATTACACCGTCGCTCCCCGGGGAAACTGGAAGATCGTCACCGATCAGGTCCTGTCGGTCTGGAAGGCACTTCTCGCCAAGGGGATCGCGCCTTCGAGCATCGGGCTGTTCGGTGATTCCGCCGGCGGCGGGATCGCGGCCGGGTCGGTGTTCAAGATGCGCGATCTCGGGCTCCCCTTGCCCGGCGCGTTGTACCTGATGTCGCCGTCCTGCGACGTCACGCAAGCGGGCGACAGCTATCAGACGCTTTCGAGCGTCGATCCCGTGCTCGATCGCGAAAGCTCCGCCTGGGGCGCGGCCGCCTACGCCGATCCGCAGGACCAGAAGAATCCTTATGTGTCGGCGGTCTACGGCGACTATACGAAGGCCTATCCGCCGACCCTGATCCAGGGCGGCACGCGCGAAATGCTCCTGAGCAACTACGTACGCGAGTATCAGGCGATCCGTGGCGGCGGTCATGAGGCGGTGCTCGATATCTACGAAGGCGTCCCTCACGTCTTTCAGGGTTCCATCCCGAACACGCCGGAGGCACGCACCGCCATCGCCAGGGCGGCGGCGTTCTTCAAACTTCACCTGACGGCTCGGTAGGACGGTGAACGGGTGACGGGATCGAGGCTCTGTGGTTCGCGTGGTCGAGGAAGCCGGTTAAAAGGGGCCGGTTTGACGTAGCCACTGCGGCTGGACATCGTTAATGCTCAAGGACAGCGCGGCGGGTACCCATCCGCGCGAACCAACAAGCACGGACGGGCCTAGCCATAATGAACACGCCGACGCGCCGGGATCTCGTGAAGACTGCCGCTATCGCTCCGATCACGTTGGCAGGACTGGTCCGGGGCGCGGATGCCGCGGAGCCGTCTCGCGCATCAACGCGCCGCATCGCGTCCGAGCGCTTCGATTACGTGGTCGCGGGCGCGGGGCACAACAGCCTCATCTGCGCGGCGTATCTCAGCAAGGCAGGATATCGCGTGGTGGTCCTCGAAGGCCAGGCGGTCATCGGCGGCGGCTGCAAGACCAGCGAGATATTGCTGCCGGGCTATAAGGAGGATTGGTGCTCCTCCACCCACGGCATCATCGCCAACAATCCACTCGTGACGCGCAACGAACTGCATCTTGATCATTACGGCTATGAGATCCTGCATCCCGAGGTGGTGATCCATTTCTTGTTCGCGGATGGGGCATCGTTCACCGTCTATCTGAACGACGTGGAGCGCACCGCCGCGACGATCGCGACGGTGTCGAAGACGGATGCGGAGACGTTCCGGCATCTGGCGGCGCTGCGGGCGGCCGCCGCGCCGAAAGCCCCGGACGGACCGGCGAAGACGCAGGCGCAGGCTTACCTCGCGACGCTGGGAACGATGAGCGGCTATGCCGCGGCGCGGCAGGTGTGGCGTAGCCCGCAGATGCAGGCGGCGGCGCTATCCGGCGGCCGCTTTTCCGGGCCGTCGGGTGCCGAGCTCGGTACCGGGCTGCAGGCGCTCTCGATGCTCGCGCATGTCGGTGGCCGTCCGCTGCCGCGGGGCGGCTCGGGCATGCTCTCGGTCGCGCTCGGCCGGCTGATCGAGGCCGGCAACGGCGTCGTGCTGACGAACATGCCGGTGACGGGACTCGTAATCGAGAACGGCAAGTGCAAGGGCGTCGAATGCGCGGACGGCAGCCGGTTCCTCGCCGGGACCGGCGTGGTCTCGACCATTCACCCCCGACAATTGCTGACCATGGCACCGCGCGCATTGTGGGGAGACGCCCTCGTGCAGCAGGTGGCGTTGATGCAGCCGGAACTGGCGATGTTCGCGTTCCATTATGCGTTGACCGAGCCGCCCCGATACAATCTCGCGTCCGGCGGCTCGATGAGCAGCCCGGAGGCGGCGGTGATGGACGATCCGGCCAGCATCTTCGTGCCCAACCTCGATGCTGCGCGCGGCGAGCTGCACACGGACGATTATCCGCTCCAGGTCTGCCATCTGTTGATTTCCACTGAGAGCTGACCCGGAGAAGGCATAGATTTCCACCGAGAA
>NZ_CAXSHM010000034.1:22122-32085 GCF_964237335.1 uncultured Sphingomonas sp. | reverse complement strand
GACCGGGTCACCCCTCAACGAAAACTCCGGGTCAACTCGTAGCAGAAATCAACAGTTTGCGAGACGCTCGCCTTTTCGCTGCCGTCGTTTTCGATCGGCGGGCTGCCCGTCGTCGACGTGCCGGTCGATGCGCTTGCATCATGGTCGTCGCCGCAGCCGATCAACATCGGCGTCGACGTGTGGCGCCGGTTTCACCTGGTGCTCGATCTCGCGAGGGCCGAAGTCGCGCTCCGGCCGATCGCGGGCGTCGAGTTCGATCGGGAGATGAGCGGCGTCCTCGTCGCTCACCGAGGATCGTATCTCGAGATCATGCACGTCGCGCGCGGCTCACCCGCGGGGTCGATCGGACTTCAATGTGGGGAGCACATCATCTCGATCGACGGCACGCGCGTGGACACGGCCTACTTCGCGGGCGATCTATGGCAGTGGCGCTATGGGCCTGCCGGCAAGCAGGTCATGATAGAAACCGAGAACGGGAAAGCTCTGTTACGTCTAAGCCGTTACTACTAGTTCGACTCCATATCCTGAAATACCCTGAACTACTCGCCCGGTGCGTTACGTCATCGCCGCCATAAGGCGGTCGAGATCGACCGTCCCGAAAGCCGTATAGTTGTCCGCGATGCCATAGGGCAGCAGCAACGTGCGGCCACGAACCATCCCGCCGCACGAATAGACGACGTTGGGGACATAGCCGCCGCGTTCGTCGGCCTCGGGTTCGAGGATCGGCTTGGACGTCCGCGCGAGCAGGCGCGACGGATCGTCACGGTCGAGCAACGCCGCGCCCATGCAATAGCGTCGCGCCCGGCCGACCCCGTGGGTGAGCACCAGCCAGCCTTCGTCGATCTCGATCGGCGAGCCGCAATTGCCCATCTGCACGAACTCCCAGGGAAAGCGCGGTCTGATGATCGCCGTGCCGCCCGCCCAAGTGTCGGGATCGTCCGACATCATGAGGAAGATCGACTCCTCGTCCAGCCGTGCCAGCATAGCGTAGCGGCCGTCGATGCGCCGCGGGAACCAGGCGGCGCCTTTCCGGGAACGGACGTTGCCATCGAGACGACGACCGATGAACGTCCGAAAGTCACGCGTCTTGAAGACGGATTGGCGATTATCCAGACCATCGAACGCGGTGAACGTGCAGCGATAGTCGACCTGACCATCGTCGTCGACGAAGCGGCAGAAGCGCGCGTCCTCGATCCCGCGACCCTGGCTGGGCAGGAACGGATAGATCACCCGATCGCAGATCGGCACGTCAGGGAACGTCAGCTCCGCGGTACGCTTGGGCCCGTCCAGATCCGGCAGTACGGCCGTGGGCCCGGTCGCAAGACCGCCGCGCGGGTCCAGCGTTATCGTGTCGTCGGCATGCCAGACCCCGGTCTGGAAGATCAGCGAGGAGATATGCCCCTCACCAATGCCGCGAAGCGATACGATCAGGCGGGTGTCTCCCTCGGGCAG
The DNA here is from genome assembly GCF_964237335.1 of uncultured Sphingomonas sp. Lineage (NCBI taxonomy): Bacteria > Pseudomonadati > Pseudomonadota > Alphaproteobacteria > Sphingomonadales > Sphingomonadaceae > Sphingomonas > uncultured Sphingomonas sp. Next base: position 30,633 of record NZ_CAXSHM010000034.1, on the reverse strand, counting down.
GCCATCCTGGTCGAAGTGTGGCACGACGCTGGGATTGAACAGCGCCGCGGCCTCGACGGAATATTCCTCGCTGAAGAACAGCGCGATCAGCCGTGCCTGCCGATCGTTGGCGGTCAGCCTGTCGGGAAAGCGGGACGCCAAGTCGTCGAAGCGATGGCCGAGTACGCGGCCCGCATCCTGATGACGCGCGTTCAACGCGTCCGTCACGGCCGTGAGCTCCGCCTCCATCTCGTCAGGGCTGAGCGACAGCAAGCGTTGGATGACGCGCGCAGTGCGACCGTTCGGATCGCCTTCCTCCGCCGGGTCAGTGAGGTGGAACGGACGCAGCACCGTCCGGCTAGGGTCGGGGCACAGCATTTCTCCCCGTTTCGTCACGATAGGGTCGGTCATCTGATTGCCTTTGCAGGTCAGAGAGGATCGTGTCTGCGGGACCGGCGAACGGGAGGTCGTCGTCAGGGCTGTGGGGCGGGCTCCGCCTCGGTGACCTGCGAGACGATCACCTTGTCGATCCGCATAGCATCGATGTCGACGACCTCGAACCGCCATCCTTCGACGTCGAACGCGGCGCCCGCAGCGGGCAGGCCGCCGAGATGATGGAGGCAGAACCCCGCCAGGGTCTGGAACGTGCCGGCCGCCGTCATGGCCGGCAGGTGCAGACGCTTGGCCACATCGACGAACGGCGTGACGCCGTCGATCAGCAGCGATCCGTCGTCGCGCTCGACCATTACCGCGGTCTCGTCCTCCTCGGGGATGTCGCCCGCCATCGCTTCCAGCAGATTGGTCTGCGTGACGATGCCCTGTACGATGCCGTACTCGTCCACCACGACCGCCATCTGCACCGGGCGGTTCTTGAAGAGTTCCAGCACGTGCAGGACGGTTACGCCGTCGTGGACGATCACCGGCTCGCGAAGCAACGCCAGCGGGTCCATCGCGGAACCCTTCAGGTGCGCGTCGAGCAAATCCTGCTTGCGGACGACACCGAGCAGCGCGTCGAGCTTGCCGCGCGCCACCAGTGTCAGCGCGTGCCGGTTGTCGCGCAGGATCGCCATGCGCGCCTCGTCATCGGCGTCGGCGTCGATCCAGACCAGGTCGCGCCGCGGCGTCATGATCGCGCGGACGCGCACGTCCGTCATGCTGAACGCGCGCTCGACCACTTCCTGCTGAGCGCCGTCGATCAGCCCGCCCTCCCTGCTCGCCGCCACGAGCAGTTTCAGCTCCTCGGTCGAATGGAGGCTCCTCTCCGCCGCATCGGGATCGAGGCCGAACAGACGCAGCACGCCGTTGCCCAGGCTGTTGAGGAGCATGATCGCCGGCTTGAACACCGCCCGGAACAGCGCCAGCGGCCGGATGATGAACAACGCCGTGCCCTCCGTCCTCTGCAGCGCGAGGCTCTTGGGTGCGAGTTCGCCGAGCACGATGTGGAGGCTGGTGATGAGCAGGAAGGCGAGCGTCCCGGCGATGACGTGCGCCAGCGCTCCGCCGAACGGCAGGCCGGCGAGCATGGGGTCGAAAAAGTGGGCGAGTGCGGGCTCGCCGATCCAGCCGAGCGCCAGCGACGACAACGTCACGCCGAGCTGGGTGGCGGCAAGATTGTGATCGAGCGTGTCGAGCGCGCGCTGGAGAAGCCGCGCCGACGCCGATCCTCCGGCGGCCATCTCGTCGGCGCGACTGCGCCGTATGCTTACCAGAGCGAACTCCGCGGCCACGAAGAACCCGTTCGCGACGACCAGCATCACGACTGCGAGCAGCTTGCCGAGGGTCAGGAAGATGTCGGTCGGCATCGGGTGATCCTATGGTGCCGCTCGCGGATGAAGTCGAGGTGGAACGGCTACTCAGCTTCGATGAAGCTATGTTCCTTTGCTCATATGGTTGAGCAACACTATCGAAGTACACAGCACAAGACCGATACGTAACCCAACGATCGCCAATGGTGACAAGAGGCCGGACGAGTGGCCGACCGGCCCAGTCAATTCACCCTGTATAGCGACCAAGATGATGAGCGAGATCACCATGCCCATGGACGGCAAGGTCCAGCGATGCCTTTGGCCATGAGCCGTCTTGCAATCACGGTAATCCACCGAGAAATCTACTATATTCAGCAGCAAGTCAGCCGATTGCATCAGGCTTTGGACCCGGCATGATAATGCGAGGGGTGACGCATGAAGAGTAACGCCGGCGCGTTCACCCGTATATCGCTCGATATCTTCCTGTACATCACCAAGATCATCGAGCACTTCGATGATCGACTTCAGCCTCAGGCGCAGTCTTGAGGCGAGGCGGTAGCTTTCAGGGGTCGTCGGCGGGCCGAGCGACTGATGGGCGAACGAAAGCACCTCTTCCTCGATCGCTTCGATCGCGTGTTCATATCCGGCGATTGCGTTCGAGAGATGGGCGTACAGGATGTCGCTTGCGTCGATCTTCGAACGCTCGTTCCTGTCGAGCACGGACCGATGCCCGCGGCTACGCAGACCGTAGGCAATGGTGATTACATATCCGGGGCCCATCAGCGCCGCGATGCGATCGCAGCCTTCCATGCCGGGCGGCGAAACCGCAGCCGGCATGCCGACGAACCAGTGATCGCCATGATCCTCGAACACCGGGGCACCGGCGCCACGAAGCACGTCCACCACCGACAGCGCGCTCAAACCATAAGCAGGCTGAAGGACCGCAAGGTCGTCGAGTGTGGGATCGACCAGATCGATCCAGACGAAATCGTTCGGCGCCCGAGCGCAGGCGATGCGGGCATCGCTTGCCGCATCACAGTCGCGGTATCCGTCCCGGTAAAGGGACGTCGCGACGATGGTCATCGCGGACCTTCGGCACGCCGCGCGGCCTGCCGACGGACACGCGCCGCATGGACCGCCTCGGCCGTGAAGGCGTGACCACGACGTTCGGCCCGGAACACCGTGGCCACGCGGGGGCCGTTGATCGTGAGGACGATGCCGACGACCGCGGCCAGGAAATAACCAATCCCGGCCGCCTTGCCGCCGATCTCGAACTGCGTTGCGGCGTAGCTCGCGGCGATCGTCGCGGCACCAAGGCCGCGCCACACGATGTCCCGGCGGGTCATCGGACGAGTTTCCTCGCTCGATCCGAGCCTCCGCCAACAGCGACCGCATCATCTGAGCCACGCGCGGGTCGGTCATCAGAAACCGGTCGGGAAAGCGAGATGGCAGCCGAAAAGTCGTGCTCGCCGTGCAGGATCGCCATCATGTCCGCGGCCGACGCACAGCGGGGCTCCGTGAGTTTATACATGGGAGGGATCCTCAGGCAGCGCGGGCGAGCGCGTATTCGTGATCGGCGGCCGGCTTGTAGGGGATGAGCGGCGACAGGGGAGTCCGCGCGATCTCGACCCGAGCGTGATAGAGCTGCCGCTCCGCGTTCGCGTAGCTCAGGGCTGTCGCGAAGGAGATGAACCGGCCTTCCAAGCGCTTGCCGTTGTCCTGCACGAGCCAATGCCCGGCCTCATCCTGTCCAACGTAGATGATGGAGTCCGATCGGTCGGGCTCCGGGGAAACTGACGCCAACATGGTCGCTCGAACCTCGTAGATGACGCGGGCTGGTTTGCCCGCGATCCGTACGTATCGAGCCGTTCATAGGGTTTCGAGATCGATTCCCACTGGCCGCATAGTGGCGACATAGTGACGTGCGATCGGCGGTCGGTGCAGCGACAAACTGGCTCCGTCAGCCAGGGAGCGCGTCTTTGCGGCACTCAGTGGCGGTCGCAAGCAACATCGTGCGGTTCTCGCGCAAGTCCAATCCGCTACGCGCCGTCGGTTCAGGCCCGCTGCCGAGCCCCGTCCACAGCGCCGCGTTGAAGCGGCCGGTGTCGAGATGGTCCTCTACGCTGAAGTCCTGCCCCTTCATCGCCGCCGCCCACCACGCCGCGGTGCGCGTCGGGCAGCCTGTGGCCGCGACAGCGGTCCCGAACCGGTCGGCCGGGATCGGCAACTGCGTCGTCCGCAGCACGTCGGCGGCGGTGGCGCGATACGTCCAGCTCGTCGCGGCGGGGTCGAACAGGTCCGCCATCGGCGCGGCGAGCCCGTCGTTGAGGCCGAGCGGCGGCAGGCCGAGCACGCTTTCGATCGTGCGCAACACGTTCACCGTCGTGTAGCGGGTCGAGACGAGCGCACCCTGTCGCACCCCCGCGCCCGCCACCAGCGCAACTGAGCGGCGCGCGTCGACATGGTCGGCGCCGTTCTGCGCGTCGTCCTCCACCACGAACACCAGCGTGGAGCCCGCGGCGCGGCCGCCGGCGATCGTCTCCACCACCTGGCCGATAGCATAATCGTTGTCGGCCATTTCGGCCTCCACCGTGTTCACGCCGTCGAGCGCCGCGTCGAACGCGCCGAAATGATCGTGGCTGAGCCGCAGCAGCGTGAGCGAAGGCAGCGTGCCGGCACGGTCCATCTGCGCATATTCGCGCTGCCACTCCAGCACGCGCCAATAATCCGCCAGTCTCTGGTCGAAGCCGCGGAAATACGGATCGCTGCGGCTCGCGAGCAGCCGGTCGCCCGACGTGTAGATGCGGGTGTGCGTCTTCCATGGCTCGCGCAACGGCGACACGTCGCCCGCTTTGCCGGCGTCATAGATCGACGCATCCGAAAATCCGTAATTGCGCACGCTCAGCCCGGCCTTGATTGCGGCGTCCCACAGAAAGCCCTGGCCGCGGTCGTCATCGTCGTCGCCGTCCGCGTCGGGCGCGGTGAGCAGGGCAGGGCCGGGCATCAGGTCCGGGTCCTTCGACAGCGCCGGGTTGGTTGCCTGGCGCTCGGCCATCGTCTGCTGGGTATAGACGAAGCGATCCGCCTCCTCCGCTTCGTACGCCAGCCCGCGGGCGGCGTAATTCACCGGGGCCGTCTTCTCCAGCATGTCCGGCGCGCGGCCCGCGGTAGTCCATGTCCAGCCGGTGCTTGACTGCTCGCCCGAGTCGTAGAGATTGTCGAGCGTCACGAACTGCCGCGCGAGCGCGTGGTGGTTGGGCGACAGTCTCGCGCCCAGGATTGCGAGGTGCGGGTCGCCGTTGCCGACTTCCAGGTCGCCGAGCACCTGATCGTAAGTGCGGTTCTCCTTCACGATGAAGACGACGTGCTTCACCCGCGCGCGGACGGGCGCCATGGCCGCCTCCGCGGCGGCGCGCTGCTTTGCCTGCCCGAGCCCGAGATTGTCGGCGACCTGCAACGTCGTCGCGGCGAGCGCGCGATCGTCGGGCAGCGCGAACTCGAGCAGCCCGGCCTTCTCCAACTGGAAGATATACTGATTGGCCGCCCCGCAGGCGTTCGGCTGGCCGCGATAGATGGCGAGCTTGGGCGCGCAGCCGAGCGGATTTGGGCCGGGCGGGCTCTTGCGGTTGACGACGAACACGCGCCGTCCGTCACCGCTCGTGGCTACGGCGCTGGGATACCAGCCGGTCGGCACCAGCCCCTGCACCTCGGCGCCCGTGGCCGATGGCGCGACGATCGCCAGCGCATTGGCGCCCCCCATGGTGACGAGCAGGCGTTTGTCAGGCAGCATCGCAAGGCCGTTGACGTTGAGGCCCTTGCCGAGCGGGGCGGTGTCGGCGAGCGTCGACGGCAGGCCGAGCCGGGGCTCCGCCACCAGCCGGCCGGTGGCGATATCGATGATCGCAAGCCGGTCTGCATTGTCCTCCGCCGCGAACAGCCGGTGCGAGGCGGGATCGAGGAGCAGCGCGGTGGGCTCTCCTTTGGTCGCGATCCGGCTGGTTACGCCCACGGCGTCGCCCTGGACCGACAGCGCCACGATCTGCCGGTCGCGGGGAGCGGAAATCCAGGCGTTGGAGGCGTCCGCCCAGACGATCGCGAACGGGAACTCGCCGCCCGGCATGCCCGCGGCGGCAGGGTCGATCTTGCCGGGGCGCAGGTCCTGCTCCGCGATGACGCGAGCGGCGGCCAGGTCGACCAGGCTGACCGAGTCGTTGTAGTAATTCGCGACAAGCGCGCGCCGGCCGTCCGGGCTCACCGCGATCCCGGCCGCCTGCGGCTTCACCGCCGCGCCGATGCCGGCCTTGTGGCCGAGCGGGATGGCCGGGCCGCGCTCGACGAACTTGCCTCCGGACTTGGCGAACAGGTGCACCGTGTCGTCGACGCCGCCGCCCACCACGAAGCCGCGTCCGTCGGGCAGCCAAGCGACGCCCGAGAAGCTGTTGGGCACCGTCAGCGTCTGGAGCCAGCGGCTGCCGCCCCGGTCGATCGCGTAGCGGAACACGTACTGCACCGATTGCGCCGCGACCGTCTTGCCGTCGGCGCCGTTGTACCGGTTGTAGCCGCTGGTCAGAACCAGCATCTCGCGCCCGTCCGGGCTGCGCGCGATCGCGGCGGCGCCGTCGGCGAGATAGGCGGGATTGGGGCCGACATGGGCGACCAGCGGCTCGAACCGCGCGCCGGGCGCGGCGAGCGGGGTCAGTCGCTGGCCGGTCGGCAGGTCCTGCGCCGCGGCGACGGAGGGCAACGCAGCCCCGGCAAGCAGCGCGAGCAACAGGTGGCGCATCGTGTCAGTCCTTCTCGACATTCAAGTCTATACCGTCGCGGACACGACCTCGGTCGTCCAGCGCGAACTGCCGCATGAGCCAGGCTTACAAACCATCGACCGCCGCACGGCCCAGCGCCGGATCGTCGGTGAAGAAGCCGTCGATGCCCGTCGCCAGATACGCCCGCATCTCCGCGACTGAGCCCGCAGGCATGCGCGCGGTCGGGCCGCCTGGTCCGCGGAAATCGGCGGCGAGGAACTGGTTCTCTGGCCGGAACGTCCACGGCATGACGACGAGCCCGGCACTATGGGCATCGGCGACGACGGGCGCCGGCGATCCGAGCCGGCCATCGGGCAGGAGCGGGATGATGCTGCGCGTGTCGGGCGCAAGGATGTCGGCATAGCGCGCCACCTCGGCGAGCCCCGCCGGCGTCATCATGTCGGCGTAGGTCAGCTTGCCGCCCGCCACGGTGACGTCAGCCGGGCTGAGGCCCTCGGAACTGCCCGTCACCAGCTGCATCAGCCGGACGCCCGACCCCGTCAACCGAGGCCGCAGGTATCGCAGGTTCGCGACCTCGAACGACTGCACGATTAGCGGACATCGTCGCGTATAGTCATGCTGCGCCACGCTGGCGAGAAACCGGTCCTCCAGCGGCAGGCCGATGGAGGCGAAATAGGTCGAGTGCTTGAGTTCGGGCACCAGTCCGATCGGCCGGCCGCGTGCGAGGCTTTCGGCGGCGGCGAAGTCGATCATCTCGGGCCAGGTCACGAGATCGAAGCGCCCGTCCAGCGCGGCGTTCGCCGGCCGCACCTTGGGCAGCCGCTCGACCGCGCGGAGCGTCTTGATCTCGGCGAGGGTGAAGTCCTCGGTGAACCAGCCTACCTGTGCCTGGCCATCGATCACCGTCTGCGTGCGACGGCCCGCGAACTCGGGGTGACGGGCGACGTCGGTCGTCTCGGAGATGTTGTTCTCGTGCCGGATCAGCAGCGCGCCATCCTTGGTCGCGACGACGTCCGGCTCGATGAAGTCCGCGCCGTCTGCGACCGCCTTGGCATAGGAGGCGAGCGTGTGCTCGGGCCGCAGCGCGGACGCACCGCGGTGGCCCAGCACTGATGGCGTGGAGCGCGGATCGAGGCGCGGCGTGGCATGCGGCACCGGCTTGCCCGGCACGGACGCACCGCCACCGCGACCCGCTAGGGCCGCCGCGACACCCGCGACCGCTCCGCCCATCACGGCTCGCCGCCCGATCTGCACCGGCCCGATCTGAATCAGCCCGATCCGCATCAGAAAGCCGCACTGACCGTGCCGAAATACTGGCGCGGCGCGACTGGGAAGAAGCTGTACGTGCCCGACGCCGCGCCGACCGCCAGGCTGGAGGCGGCGCGAATGTTGGTGATGTTGGTGACGTTCAAGCTGACCGACAGCTTGTGCACCACAAATTGGTCCCCGATCGGCACGTCGAACGCGATCCGTCCGGACAGGGTGAAATACCCCGGCACCTTGGCGGCGTTGTCGCCGACCGTGACCAGATCGTTGGTGTAGGTCGCGTAACGCCGGCCTAAGTAGTCGCCGATCAGTTGCAGGTCGAACGGCCCGGCATCGAGCGTCGCGACCGTCTTGTTGAGCCAGTCGGGGGAACCGGGAACCTTCTTGCCCGCGGTCAGCACCGTCGCGGTGCCGCTCACGTAATTCTCGTCGTAGCGCGAGTTGTTGTACGACAGCGCGTTGTACAGCGAGAAGGCGCGGCCGAACCGCAGCGTCGCGGCGGCGTCGATCCCGTCCGTGGTCACGCTGCCGACGTTCTGGACGATCGCAGCGCCGCTCACGATGCCTGCGATGCCGGATATCGTCGCGGTCGGGCTGATGCCCAGCAGCCGGTTGCTGAAGTCGACATGGTAGTAGCTGATCTGGCCCGAGAAGCCGGACAACAGCCCGGACAGGCTGTGGTTGCTCCGAGCGCCTACTTCGTACGTCCAGCTCGTTTCAGGCTTCGTGGTCGCCTCGAACGCCTGGAACAGGCCCTG
>NZ_CAXSHM010000034.1:0-22112 GCF_964237335.1 uncultured Sphingomonas sp. | reverse complement strand
TCGTCTTCAAGCTCAACAACCCTTTCCAAACCTGGTTCTCATCTAGCAAACGGACATGTCAGAGCTTCCTCCAGGTTGCCAGAGCAATTGGAACAGGCCCTGGCTACCGAGCGCGAAGGGGGATAGTCCGGCAGCGGCGCTCGTCTGGAACTGGCGGATGTTCTGCTGGACGTTGAAGAACAACTGCTCGTGGCTCGTCGCGTCCCACAGGCCGCCCACCTCGGGCAGGAAGGCCTTGCTGGTGTTCAGCTTGCCCACCGGCAGGCCGATCGAGCCGGTGAACGAGCCCGGGATCGGCTGCACCGGCACAGCCTGCGTCGCCATCTGGAAGGTGCTCTTGAAGCCGGCCTGGATCGTCACGGCGGGCAGGATCTTCCAGGCGTCCTGGATGTGCGTCTGGATTTCGTCGACGCGTACCTGGCTGCCGTATTGGGTAATGAGCGGCGCCTCGTAATCGCCCGGGCGCGTGTAGGGCGACGACGGCGCGCTCGCGCTGACGGCGTACCAGCGACGGTAGGCCGACGAGGCCTGATGCTCGTACCAACCACCAAGCTCGATCTGGTGGTTGCCGAGGTCTAGCCGCAGCGTGGACAGCAGGCCCTCGCGGTTGATCCGGTACTCGGTGGTGCGCGCCGCCAGGCTGGACCCGCCGAAGATGGTCGACAGCCGCGCAAGGTTGGCCGCCGAGGTCGGACTGCTGCCCGCCGCACCCGGATAATAAAAGGAGAACAGCTGTGGCAGACCCGCCGCAGTGATCGGACCCGCGACGACGCCGACGCCGACGCCGTCGTCGTGGTGGAAATAGCCCTGGTTGATCCAGTGGACGCGATCCGACACGTGCCAATCGTATTTGATGTATCCCAGATAGTCGGTGCGCTGCGCATCGCTGTAGTAGTTGCTGTAGTTCGAGCCTGCTGCGGCATAGGTCGGCGCGCCGTTATAGGCGAGCTGGCCGGCGTAATATTGCTGGGACGCGGCGAAGTTCGGGTACAGGAACGGGCGCGCATAGGGCTGATAGGACTGTGCCGCGGAAACGACGGTCGCGTCCTCGTTCGGTTCAGCCTTGTCCGAATAGGAGAAGAAGACGTCGAGCCGTCCCGTCGGGTCCTCATGGACCAGCTTGGCGTCGGCCTGATAGCCGCCCTGCTGGCCGTTGAAGTCCCAGGCGCGCGCCTTTTGACGGAGGCCGGAGACGTACAGCCTCGTGTTCTGGCCGATGTCGCCGCTGTCGATGCGGGCATAGGTGCGAAACGCGTCGTAGCTGCCGACGACCTGCTCGATCGTCGCACCCGCGGTCGGCTTGGGATCGGACGAGAAGGTGTCGATCGTGCCGCCCAGATTGCTCGTCGACGGCGTGCCGAGATCGCCCGCGCCGCTCGCCAGCGTCACCCGGCCGACATCCTCCGAGATGATCGCGCGCTGCGGCGAGAGGCCGTTGTAATTGCCGTACTGCTGGTCGCCGAGCGGCAATCCGTCGAGCGTGTAGCCGAGCTGCTGCTGGTTGAAGCCGTGGATGAACAGTGAGATGTTCTGCTCGTTGTTGCCCCATGGATCGGCGGTCAGGTAGGTGACGCCGGGTAGCGTCTGCAACGCCTTCAACGGACTGATGCCGGGCAGGATCTTCTGGATCTCGGCGCCCGACACCTGCGACACGGCGCGAGTCGTCGTGCCGGTTACGACGATGTCGCCCGGCGACGTATCGGCTGCGGGGGCCGCGGTCGCCTGTCCCGCGTTCGTGGTCGACCCGCTCTCCGGCGGCGCAACGGGCGGCGTGGTGGCAGGAGCCGTGCCGGTGACCTGCGCGACGGCTGGCGCGGCCAGGAAGACACTCAGCACGGACACGCCCGCGTTCAGCCGCTGCATCGCCAACCGGTTCGTCATCACGTCATGCTCCCGCCGGCGGCTTGCCGGCTGGCCAGTCCCGTATGGCGGCTCCGCGACAGATCGCGGTCAGTCCGGTGACACTGATGTGACTAGGGCTTGCTGGCGATGAAAATGCCCTGGCCGGCGGCGGGTGTCGTCTGCTTGCAAGGGCCCAGCTCCGCAAGCGAAGCTCTTGCGGAAACGCAGGCGGAGGTCGTCTGCGTGCGTTGCTGGAGAACTGCCGTTCGATCGGCGACAGAGTACGACGTACGACCACTACGGCCTGGTTCCGCGTACAGCCTTATCGACAGCTACGACGATGCCGCTCTTGAACGCCGCTTGTTCGCGACGATCGTCTCAAGAGCTTTCTCCCTCTCCGCCGTCACGTAATGTTCCATCCGTTTACGGAACGCGGCGCCGAGCATGCCTGGGCCAAGCCCTGCGCGCGGGAACCCATCGTCCAACCTGAGCAACGTGCCGGTACCCGTGTACTCACTCTCTGGAAACATCGACCATTCGATACCGCTTTTGTCCAGGTCGTAGCCGATACCGTGCAGCGCGGATACCAGAGCTTGGACGCCGTCCACGCCGCCGGGCGATCGTTCTTTCAGCGCCAGCGCGGGACAGTCGGTGTGGAATGTATAACGACAAGACCAATTATCTCGATCGTCCACTTCGGGCGCATGAAGTTTGATCGAGACTTCGACTTCGACCCCGTCGACGACGCCGTAAACCGACCGTTCGGCAATGAGTGTCGTCATCTTCCATGGCCTGCTGTGAGGTACCCTCGATAATACGTCGTCCGACTGCGGTCCATGCGAAACGGACACTCCATCAACGTCGTTCGGCGAATTTCAACCCGAGCCCGGGCTTTCCTGCTCTTCCTCGTAAGCGGCGTCGGTACCGACCTTGCCCAGCACCTCGGCCTGCGCGATGCCGTTGGTCTCGACGACCTGGAACGCACGGCCACCGGCGCTGACGGCATGAGGTTCGTACGTCGGCGCGGTCCAGGCGCTCGACTCGCGCTCGGCGCCGTCCGAGCTGTCGGACCCGGTCGCCGCGTTGGGAGCATCGCCGCCCTGCTCGCCGGCCTGTCCACCGCCGTGATAGCCGATCTCGGTCTGGCCACCGTGGCCCATGAAGCCGCCGCCGGTCGGCTCCTTGCCGCTATGCGGGTTGTCATAGCCGCCGCCACCGCTCTCGCCACCCGGCGTCCGACCACTCACCTCGGCACTGCCGCCCGGCGATCCCGAAACACCGTCCGGCTCTCCCTTGTCCGGTCCACCGCCGCTCACCGGCATCTCCACCTTGCTCATCGATCTTCCTTCCGAACGTTGTGGGACACCAACAGTTCAAGACGGAAGGAAGTGCCGTCCGAGCCGCCGATACCGGATAGTGGCGGTGCGGTACGATCCGGAAACGACAGCGGCGGTGCCAAGCCGACAAAAGGCCGCAAAGTTTTACGGCCGCGCCGGAACCCCAGTTTACCCAAGGTGTTAACGCACCGTCCTGCCAAAGAGGCGGGATGTCGCACGGGCGGCGTAAGGTTCAAAGCCAGATCGCGAGGAAGCCACGCCCGGTGGTCTCGCAGCCAGGATCCGCTTCTAATGGCCGACCCCGACGATCGTTCGCTCCGCATCCCCATCTTCGAAGAATCTGCCACCATCGATAAGGTGAGGGTGCAGACCGACGCGGTCCGCATCCGAACCTCTGTGGAGGAGCGCGACGTATCTGTTGAGGAGGTACTCACCCAAGGCGCGCTGAAGATCGAGCGGTTCAAGCTCGATCGGGAAATCGAGGTTGCGCCGCCCGTTCGTGAAGACGGCAACGTCACGATCATCTCGCTCGTCGAGGAACGATTGGTTGCCGAAAAGCGGCTCTTCGTCGTCGAGGAAATCCACATCACTCGGGAGGTGGTTCAGGAGCGGGTCGCGATCCCGGTTACGCTACGCGCCATGCGCGCGACGATCGAGCGTCCAAAAGACCTATAAACAGGGAGATTACCATTGGCTGATCCGAACGACACGCGCGGTGCATCGCCGCGTGAAATCCACATAGAGAAGAAGGCGACGAACTGGCTGGCCTGGATCGCGTTGATTCTGGGTATCCTTGCGGCGTTGCTGGCACTCAGCCGCTGCAATCGCCACGATGCTGCCGTCGTCGCACCGGCACCGACCGAGACCGCCTCGTCGACGCCGCCCGTCGCGATCAAGCATGTCGCGCTTCCCGGCGGCAAGACGGTCGATCTCGCGCCGCAGACGCTGAATTACGACTTGCAGGCGTTCCTCGCCAGCAATGCCGCGGCGCCCCGGACCTTCACCTTCGACAAGCTCAACTTCGACACCGCCTCGGCGCAGATCAAGGACGACGACAAGCCGACGCTGTCCGCGTTGTCGCAGATCCTCGCTGCCTATCCCAAGGCGACCGTTCGCCTGGTCGGCTATGCCGATACGCGGGGCAGCGACGCCACCAACGTCAAACTTGGTGCCGATCGTGCCGCCGCCGTGGGCAGTGCGTTGACCGCGTCCGGCATCGCAGCCGGTAGGATCAGCACCGCAAGCGGTGGCGACGCCAATCCGGTCGCCAGCAATGCGACCGCGGGCGGCCAGGCGCAGAACCGTCGTACCGAGCTGGTCGTCACGGCCAAGTAATCCCATTTTCGTCCCGTAACCTACAGGAGACTATTCATGACCCGTACGATTACCGCACTGTTCGACAAGCGTGCCGATGCCGAGGCCGCCGAGGCTCGCCTCAAGGCCTCTAATGTCGATGCCGGCCATGTCCGCATCCTCGATCAGTCGAGCCAGGGCTACAGCGCCGACAAGAACTCGACCCATGCCGACGTGGGCATGTGGTCGTCGGTCAAGAACGCCTTCCTCCCCGACGAGGACCGCCACACCTATGAGGAGGGCGTCCGTCGTGGTGGCTTCCTGCTGACCGCGGATGTCGGCGAGGAGCATGTTGAGACGGCGGTGAAGGTGCTCGAGGAGGCCGACACGGTCGACATCGACGAGCGCTCCAACCAGTGGCGCGAGTCGGGCTGGAACACACCCGGCGCGGCAACGGGAGCCGGCGCTGCGGCATACGCCTATGGCAGCGAGACGACCTCCGCCAAGACCGGTCTAGGCACCGACTATGCGGACACCAACGTCGCTGGCGAGCAGGTCGTGCCGATCGTCGAGGAGCAGCTCGTCGTCGGCAAGCGCGAGGTCGATCGTGGCGGTGCGCGGGTTCGCTCCTACGTCACGGAGACGCCGGTCCATGAGCAGATCAAGCTGCGCGACGAGAAGATCAGCATTCAGCGTCGTGCGGTCGACCGGCCACTGACGGATGCCGACGACGCGTTTCGCGAGCGCACGATCGACATGACTGCGACCGGCGAGGAAGCGGTGGTTGGCAAGACCGCGCGCGTCGTCGAGGAAGTCGTCGTCAGCAAGACGACGGGCGAGCGCGTCGAGCAGATCGACGACACCGTCCGCCGCACCGACGTCGAGATCGAGGAGGACAAGGCCGCTTCGATCGACCCCGCCTACAAGCGCTGATGATGCACGTGCCGCGCGGGATCGGTCCCGCGCGGCGCTCACCGCCAGCCCGACAACTATGAAAAGGACGCAGAGGATGATCTCGGTTCTGTGTCCGTTTTTTGGACTTCGACAAACTCCATCCACGATGCCAGCGCCGAAGATGTCTTGAGCCAAGAGCTCTGGGCACGCATGAACGAGGCGTTTCCTGACCTGCCCGGTGCCAGGTTTAGTTTGGACCGGAGTGGCGGCGGCCACCTCCTCCCGATTATAGACCAGACGCTCGCTTTCGCTTTCCCCGTCTCGGCAAGCATGGCCTCTAGCTTGAAATTGCCGTCCTCCGGCGTCTGATCCACCACACGCGTCTTGATCCCCGACTATGATAACATGGCCCGTACGGTTGTTTTGCAGTCTACTCCCTGATCGCGGGTGTGGCGCTGACCCCGGCGAGGTCATCATCCGCGGCAACCTTGTCGGCGATCACCTGCTGGTGGACGAACATAGCGGCCGCCTCTGCGGCATCATCGATCTTCAGCGATGTCGCACTCGGCGACCCCGCGCATGATCTCCACGGCTTCCAGCCCTGTGGCGCGACGGCTGCGAGCCACGCCGTCAAGACCGATGGACAGGTCGATGCCGATCCGACCCTCCGGCTTCGGTTGCGGGACAGCGCTCCCGCTCCTGCCCGACGCCTGTAGATCGAACCGTGCCAGAACGCACCCGACCGCCTAGTGCGTGTCCGATGAGAACCGCTCGGCGACGATCGCTGGCGCTGCTAGGCGCCCTGTTGACATTGTTCTACGCGACCGGCGCCTGCGCGCAGGACACGTCGCTGGCCGACCTGTCACGCGAGTTGGCTCAGGCGGAGACGGACGTCGGGTCTGTGGATCGGGCGCTCGACGGCAAGGTGGATGCCGCGCAGACCAAGCTGCTGCGCGCCAAGGCGACCGCGGCCGGCGGCTCGGCGGCTGACGCGGCGGGACAGCTTCAGCAGCAGGCGGCGCTGGTCGAGGCACGTGCAGCGCAGCTCGGCCCGGTGACGCCCGGCGTCGCCGAGACGCCGGACATCAAGGCCCAGCGAGCCAATATCGCAGGTCAGCGGGTCGCGATCGGCTCGGCGGTAAAACGCGCGCGCTTGGTCGAGGTCGAGGCTCAGCAGATGGTCGACGAGATCGATCGCAGCCAGGCCGAACAACTGGGTCAGAAACTCTCCACGCACTATATCTCGCCGGTCGCGCCCGTGTTCTGGGCCAACGTGCTGGCGGCGGCGCCACGCGACCTGCGCCGGATGACGGCGTTCTTCGCAGAGGCCTCCGACGCGTGGCGCGTACAATGGCAGCGCTCGTTCCCGTGGACCGCGCTCGCCGGGGCGCTGCTAGCGCTGGTGCTCCTGTTCCCGGCACGGTTGCTGGCAAGGCGGGCGGGCCAGCGGTTCCTGGTCGACGGGACGCCCGGCAATCGGGTGCGACGGTCCGGTTATGCGCTGTGGCGGGTGATGGTGGGGACCGTCGCCCCGCTCTTGGCCGCCGTCAGCGTGGTGCAGGGGGCAGACTGGTCGGGCCTCGTGCCCGCGAGTTGGCGCGACCTGCTCGACACGATGGTCACGGCGGCGGGGTTCGCAGGCTATGTCGTCGCGCTCGCGGGCGCGGTGCTCCTCCGGTCCCAGCCCTCCTGGCGGGTCGTGCCGATCGACGACGACGCAGCCAAGCGCCTGCGCCCGATCGGCTGGCTGCTTGCGGCGGTGGCCGCGTCGGGGAGGACGTGGGGCGCCTTCAACCAAGCGGTCGGCGCCAGCACCCCGGCATTGGTCGCGACGCAAGCGATCGAGGCGTTGCTGCACCTCGTCCTCATCGCCGGGTCCCTCGTCATCCTCGGCCGCCTCCGGTCGGCGCGGGTCGCCGGCGACGATCCGGCGGCGGAGCATGTCGGCGCAGGCGTCGGGCTGTTCGCGCTCGTCGGCTGGATCGTCGTCGTGACGGCGCTCGTCTCGCTCGTGACGGGCTACATCGGGTTCAGCCTGTTCCTCGGCCAGGTCTTCATTTGGGCAGCGATCCTGGCGGTCAGCGTCTATCTGCTCTCGACGGCGGTGGACGATCTCGCCACCAGCGTTTTCGCCCGTGGGAGCCGGACCGCCGGGGTCCTCACCGGGGCGCTCGGGATCCGGGCGAGCGCGATTGACCAGTTCGGCGTCCTGTTGTCGGGCGTAACCCGGGTGGCGCTGATCGTCCTCGCGCTGGGCTTGCTCCTCTCGCCGTTCGGCGCGGGCGACAGCATCATGTCGATCTTCGGTCGGCTGGGCGTGCTCAGCCAGGGCCTGGAGGTCGGCGGCATCGCGATCTCACCGGGCGCGGTGTTGCGCGGCGTCGTCGTGCTGCTGATCGGGCTCGGCCTGCTTCGCGTCTTCATGAGCTGGCTCGATCGACGGTATCTGCCGATCACCGATCTCGACGGGAGCGGCCGCAATTCGGTGAGCCTCGTCGCGCGCTATGTCGGCACCGCCATCGCCTTCATCTGGGCGCTCGCCTCGCTCGGGATCGGCGTGGAACGGATCGCGCTGCTGCTGTCCGCCTTGTCGGTCGGCATCGGCTTCGGCCTGCAGGCGATCACGCAGAACTTCATTTCCGGTCTGATCCTGCTGGCGGAGCGGCCGATCAAGATCGGTGACCTGATCCGCGTCGGCAACGACGAGGGCGACGTGCGGCGGATCAGCGTACGATCGACGGAGATCGAGCTTGCCGATCACTCGACCCTGATCGTGCCCAACTCGGAACTCATCACCAAGTCAGTCCTCAACAAGACGCTGGCCGGGCCGCTGGGACGTATACAGGTCCAGTTCTCCGTGCCGATCCAGGCTGACGTCGAGCAGGCCCGCCTTCTGACGCTCGCGGCGTTCGCGGCGGTGCCGGATGTGCTGACTGAGCCCGCGCCGGTGGCGTTCGTCGACTCGATCGTGGACGGGCGCGTGCTGTTCAACTGCTTCGGCCACGTCGCGAGCCCGCGCACCGCCTATCCGACCCGCAGCCTCGTGCTGCTGACCCTCATGCGCGATCTGCGCCGGGCCGGGATCGAGATGGGGTCCGTACCGCGACGGTTGGAGCTCATCCCGCCTCCGACGCCGTTGCGCGAAGGCGGATAGCCGACGGTCCTCAGCTACCCGATCGACCGCCAGCGAGTTCTCGGACGATGGCCAGAACGTCTTCCGCGAACTCCGGCCGGCAGATCAGCAGATCGGGCACGTAGGTATCGTGCGCATTGTAGCGGAGCGGACTGCCATCGACCCGGCTGACGTGGAGGCCGGCAGCCGCAGCCACCGCGACGGGCGCGCAATTGTCCCATTCATATTGGCCGCCGGTGTGGAGGTAGATCTCCGCCTCGCCGCGCACGACGGCGATCGCCTTCGCACCGGCCGATCCCATCGGGATCAGCTCGCCTCTGAGCCGCTCCGCGACCGCGATGGCTTCGGCCGCCGGGCGCGTGCGGCTGACCACCATGCGCGGCGGATGGCGCAAGGCGGGTAGGGGAGGGCTCGATCCGGACGATAGCGTCAACCCGACCGCGGGCAATGCGACCGCGCCGATAGTCGCGACGCCATCGACGGCAAGCCCGACATGCACCGCCCAGTCGTCGCGCCCCTCGCCATATTCGCGCGTGCCGTCGAGCGGGTCGACGATCCATACGCGATCCTGCCCCAGGCGCGACCCGTCGCAACTCATCTCCTCCGACAACAGGCCGTCGTCGGGCCTGAGCGCGCGCAACGCGTGGACGAGGAACGCGTTCGCCGTGTGGTCGCCGGCCGCGCCCAGCGCTCCGGCCTCGAACATCCCGGCCGACCTGACCGACACCAGCAGCTTGCCCGCCACCTCGGCGAGCCGGACCGCCAGATCGACGTCGCTCAGTACGCGACCCGGCGACGCGTCGATCATTTCAGCGGCAGGATCTGGCGGACGATGAAGTCCGCGGCCTCGGCCGGGGTCATCGTTGCGGTGTCGACGACGATCTCGGGCGACAGCGGCGGCTCGTACGGGCTGTCGATGCCGGTGAAATTGGCGAGCTGACCGGCGCGGGCTTTGCGGTACAGGCCCTTGACGTCGCGTTCCTCCGCGACCGCCAGCGCGGTATCCACGAAGATCTCGATGAACTCGCCGGCGGGCAGCATCTCGCGCACCATCTGGCGTTCGGCGCGGAACGGCGAGATGAAGGCAGTCAACACGATCAGCCCGGCATCGGCCATCAGCCGCGCGACCTCTCCCACCCGCCGGATGTTCTCGATTCGATCCGCTTCCGTGAAGCCCAGGTCCTTGTTCAGGCCGTGGCGCACGTTGTCGCCGTCCAGCAGGAAGGTGTGGCGGTTCATGAGGTTGAGCCGCTTCTCGACCTCGTTGGCGATGGTCGACTTGCCGGCGCCGGACAGGCCGGTGAACCACAGTACGCGCGGCGTCTGGTTCTTCAGTCGGGCGTGTTCGGCGCGGTCAACGTCCGTCGGCTGCCAATGCACGTTCTGCGCGCGACGCAGCGCGAAGTGCAGCATGCCCGCAGCGACGGTCGCGTTGGTGATCTTGTCGATGAGGATGAAGCCGCCAAGGACGGTGTTCGGGGCGGCGCCGTCCTGGGCATAGGGCTCGAAGACGATCGGCCGATCTGTCGAGAGCTCCGCCACCCCGATCGCGTTCAGGTCCAGCGTTCGCGCCGCCAGATGCTCCATCGTGTTCACATTGATCTGGTATTTCGGCTCCCGCACCGTCGCGGCCACCGTCTGGGTGCCGAGCTTCAGCCAATAGGCGCGGCCGACGATCAGCGGCTCGTCCGCCATCCAGACGATCGTCGCCTCGAACTGGTCGGCTGTCGCCGGTGGTACGTCGGCGGCGGCGATGACCGACCCGCGCGAACAGTCGATCTCGTCCGTCAGCGACAGCGTGACGGACTGGCCCGCCACCGCCTCGTCGAGGTCGCCGTCCATCGTCGTGATCCGGCTGATCGTGGACGTCCGGCCGCCGGGAACCACGCGGATCGCGTCGCCCGGTCGCACGACGCCGCTTGCGATCTGGCCGGCGAACCCGCGGAAGTCGAGGTCGGGCCGGTTGACCCATTGCACTGCCATGCGGAAGGGCTTGGCCTGATCCTCGACTGCGCCAGCCTCGACGGTATCCAGATGCTCGATCAGCGTCGGGCCGTGATACCAAGGCGTAAGCTCCGAAGACGACGAGATATTGTCGCCCCGAAATCCGGAAATCGGCATCGGCACGAATCCGTCGATGCCGATGCCCGTCGCAAACGCGGCATAGTCCGCAACGATCGCATCGTAACGGACCTGATCATAGCCGATCAGGTCCATCTTGTTCACCGCCAACACGAAGTGGCGGATACCGATGAGGTGCGCGAGGTAGGAATGGCGGCGCGTCTGCGTCAGGATGCCCTTGCGCGCATCGACCAGCATGACGGCCAGGTCCGCGGTCGATGCCCCCGTCACCATGTTGCGAGTGTATTGCTCGTGTCCGGGCGTGTCGGCGACGATGAACTTGCGCCGCTCGGTCGAGAAGAAGCGGTACGCCACGTCGATGGTGATGCCCTGCTCGCGCTCGGCGGCGAGGCCGTCCACCAGCAGCGCGAAGTCGATCTCCTGGCCCTGCGTGCCCACGCGCCGGCTGTCCGCCACCAGCGCCTCGAGCTGGTCGTCGAAGATCATCTTGCTGTCGTACAGCAGGCGCCCGATCAGCGTCGACTTGCCGTCATCCACCGAGCCGCAGGTGATGAACCGCAGCATCGTCTTGTTCCGGTGGCCATCGAGATAGGAATCGATGTTCTGCTCGATCAGCGCATCGGCTTGATAAGCGGGATCGGTGTCCGCCGTGGTCCGATACATCATCGGCCCCGGCTTTTGGGGAACCGACGGGCCCCGGAGGAATGCGACCGCCTCATCAGAAATACCCCTCGCGCTTCTTGGTCTCCATGCCAGCGCCACCCGCATCGCGATCGATCGCGCGGCCCTGGCGCTCGCTCGTCGTGGTCAGCAGCGTCTCCTGGATCACCTCGCGCAGCGTCGCGGCGCTGCTCTCCACGGCGCCGGTGAGGGGATAGCATCCCAGCGTGCGGAAGCGGATCGACCGCTCGACCGGCACTTCGCCCGGCCGCAACGGGAAGCGGTCATCGTCGACCATCAGCAACATGCCGTCCCGCTCCACGGTCGGGCGCGGCGCTGCAAAATAGAGCGGGACGATCGGCACGTCATGACGCTGGATGTACTGCCAGACGTCGAGTTCCGTCCAGTTGCTGATCGGGAACACACGGACCGACTCGCCGCGGTTCTTGCGCGCGTTGTACAGGTTCCAGAGCTCGGGGCGCTGGGTCTTGGGGTCCCATCCATGGCTGGCGGTGCGGAACGAGATGATCCGTTCCTTGGCGCGCGATTTCTCCTCGTCGCGCCGGGCCCCGCCGAACGCCGCGTCGAAGCCGTGCAGCGTCAGCGCCTGTTTCAGCCCCTCCGTCTTCCACAGGTCGGTATGGAGCGCGCCATGGTCGAACGGGTTGATCCCGCGTGCGAGCGCATCGGGGTTGCGATGGACCAGCAACTCCATCCCGCTCTCGGCCGCCACGCGGTCGCGCAATTCGTACATCGCTCGGAACTTCCACGTCGTGTCGACATGCAGCAGCGGAAAAGGCGGCGACGACGGATAGAAGGCGCGTTGCGCAAGGTGCAGCATCACCGCCGAATCCTTGCCGACGGAATAGAGCATCACCGGCCGCTCGGCTTCCGACACCACCTCACGCATGATGTGGATCGCTTCCGCTTCCAGGCGGTCGAGGTGGGTCAGTGTCGTCGCCATGGTCGCCGCGGTCTCCACCGCTCGTTTGCCTGCGCGAACGGATGGCGGGCAATCAAGACTTTCTTCGCCCGACATCGCCTGGGCTGCAGGCGAGACCGAGGACGGAAGCCACAAGAAGCACGATGGTGAAGGAGTCCGGCCGGTCGCCGGTGTCCGATGGTCGGGGAGAGAGGATTCGAACCTCCGGCCCCTGCCTCCCGAAGGCAGTGCTCTACCAGGCTGAGCTACTCCCCGACGGAGTACCCGATCGCCGGCGGCGCCCGAGTGCTTGGAGGCGCGCCTATAGTAAGCCACCGCGAGCGGCGCAAGCGGCAAGCGGCGCAGGCCGTTGGCGTTCCGGCATGAGCGCGCTAGCAGGTGAGGCGTGACGACGATTGAATGGCTCGCGCTTGTGCTCGGCATCGCCTGCGTGGTGCTGGGCGTGAGGCGCAACGTGGGGACGTTCCCGACGGGGATCGGGTCGGTGGTGCTGGTCGGCGTGCTGGCGACGCGCGGACGATTGTACAGCGACGCGCTTCTCCAGCTCTTCTACATCGGCGCCAACGTCTACGGCTGGATCAACTGGGCTCGGTCACGCGAACGGGACGGGGCGGTCGTGGTGGAGGACATGACCACCGTGTCCCGTGTCCGCTGGGCGGCCGCATCGTTGGTGGTGATCGTCCTGTGGGGCGGCGCGATGGCGCGCTTCACCGATGCGGCGTTTCCGTGGTGGGACGGCGGCGTGACCGTCGCCAGCATGGCCGCGCAACTGCTGATGGCGCGCCGATGCTGGGAGAACTGGCTGGTCTGGATCGCGGTGGACCTGGCTGCGGTGCCGCTTTACCATGCCAAGAACCTCGACCTGGTGGCGATCCTCTACGTGATCTACCTCGCGCTCTCGATCTGGGGCCTGCGTGATTGGCGGCGGATCGCGCGGGCGGCGCGTGTCGGGTCCGGGCCCGCATGACGCTGCGCACCATCTGCCTCCATGGGCCGGAGAGCACCGGCAAGTCGACGATCGCGCCTCGCCTAGCCGACCACTTCCACTCGACCTGCATCGCCGAGTTCGGCCGTACCTATTGCGAGGCGTTCGGCACCGACCTGACGATGGCGGACCTCATCATGATCGCGACCGCGCATGACGCCAAGACGCGCGCCGCGGTGACGGCCGGTAGCTTTCCGGTCATCCTCGACACCGATCCCCTGATGAGCGCGGTGTGGGCCGACATGATGTTCGGCCGCCGCGATCGGTGGTTCGATGCATGGGGCAACACGGCGGACCTCTATCTGCTGTTCGACATCGACCTTCCGTGGCAACCGGACGGCACCCGCATGTTCGGCACGCTCGCCGAGCGGCAGCGGTTCTTCGACCTGTCGAGAGCCGAACTGGAGCGGCGTGGCGTCCGGTGGGAGCTGGTGTCGGGGCAGGGGGAGCGCCGCTGGCTGAACGCGCTGGAGGCGATCCGCCGGGCCGACCCCGCGCGGGTCGGAGCCTGATCGGCAGGCGGCACACCGCCGCCTTTGGCTTTGCGCCCCCGCGATGCTAACGGCGGGGCTTCCCGCCAGAGGCAGCCCCCGCACCCGTGTCCACGCCCCAGAACCGTATCCGCAACTTCTCGATCATCGCGCATATCGACCATGGCAAGTCGACGCTCGCTGACCGGCTGATCCAGGCCACCGGCGGGCTGACCGATCGCGAGATGAGCGAGCAGGTCCTCGACAACATGGACATCGAGAAGGAACGCGGGATCACCATCAAGGCGCAGACGGTGCGCCTGGCCTACAAGGCGTCGGACGGCGAGACGTACGAGCTCAACCTGATGGACACGCCGGGCCACGTCGACTTCGCCTATGAGGTGTCGCGCAGCCTGGCGGCCTGCGAGGGCGCGCTGCTGGTGGTGGATGCGGCGCAGGGCGTGGAGGCGCAGACGCTCGCCAACGTCTATCAGTCGATCGAGCACAATCACGAGATCGTGCCCGTCATCAACAAGATCGACCTGCCGAGCGCCGACCCCGAGAAGGTGCGCAAGGAGATCGAGGACGTCATCGGGCTCGACGCGTCGGATGCGGTGCTCGCGTCGGCCAAGTCGGGCATCGGCATCGCCGAGGTGCTGGAGGCGGTGGTCCGCCGTATCCCGCCGCCCACGGGCGATCCCGACGCGCCGTTGCAGGCGATGCTGGTCGACAGCTGGTACGACCCATATCTGGGGGTCGTCATCCTCGTGCGGATCGTCGACGGCGTGCTCAAGAAGGGCCAGCAGGTCACCTTCATGCAGGCGGGCACGCAGCATCTGGTCGACCGCGTCGGCTGTTTCCGCCCCAAGATCGAGCAGCTCGGCGAGCTGGGCGCGGGCGAGATCGGCTTCATCACCGCGCAGATCAAGGACGTGGCGCAGGCGCGCGTCGGCGACACGCTGACCGACAGCAAGCGCCCGGCGGCCAGCGCGCTCCCGGGATTCAAGGAAGTGCAGCCGGTCGTCTTTTGTGGGCTGTTCCCAGTCGATGCCAACGACTTCGAGAAGCTTCGTGAAAGCATTTCGAGGCTGCGGCTCAACGATGCGAGCTTCTCGTTCGAGATGGAGACCAGCGCGGCGCTCGGCTTCGGCTTCCGCTGCGGCTTCCTGGGGCTGCTCCACCTGGACATCATCCAGGAGCGGCTCACCCGGGAATATGATCTCGACCTCATCACCACCGCGCCGTCGGTGGTGTACGAGATCGAGCTGGCGCATGCCGATCCGTCGGGGAACAAGCATCTGGAGCTCCACAACCCGGCCGACATGCCCGATCCCAGCCGGATCGCGATCATCAGCGAGCCATGGATCGAGGCGACGATCTATGTCCCCGACGAGTATCTCGGCAGCATCCTGAAGCTGTGCCAGGACCGGCGCGGCATCCAGAAGAACCTGACGTACGTGGGCGGCCGCGCGCAGGTGACGTACGAGCTGCCGTTGAACGAGGTGGTGTTCGATTTCTACGACCGGTTGAAGTCGCTGTCCAAGGGCTATGCGAGCTTCGACTATCACCAGATCGGCTATCGCGAGGGGGACCTCGTCAAGATGGGCATCCTGGTCAACGAAGAGGCGGTCGACGCGCTCAGCATGATCGTCCATCGCAGCACCGCGGAGGTGCGCGGGCGCGGCATGGTCGAGCGGCTGAAGGAACTGATCCCCCGCCACCTGTTCAAGATCCCGATCCAGGCGGCGATCGGCGGCAAGGTGGTCGCCCGCGAGACGATCAGCGCGATGCGCAAGGACGTCACCGCGAAATGCTACGGCGGCGACGCGACCCGCAAGCGCAAGCTGCTCGACAAGCAGAAGAAGGGCAAGCTCAAGATGCGCGAGTACGGCTCGGTCAGCATCCCGCAGGAGGCGTTCATCGCGGCGCTCAGGATGGGCGACGACGCCTGAAGGTTGGCCCGAGATCGGGAACGGCGGCCGGCGTCGGTCGTTACAGTTGCTCAACCAACGGGAGGATGATCGATGGGCAAGGGCATTTTGCTGTGGGTGCTGGGCATTCCGTTGCCGATCATCATCCTGCTGCTGATCTTCTGGCATTGACGGACACGGGCTCGCGCGCCTGACCGGCGGGATCGTTCATCCTGGCGACCATCCCGGCGAGGCGAGTTCGAAACCCGCAAAGTCGAACCCGGGCACGACGACGCAGCTGACCAGCGACCAGCCGTCGGTCGCCTCGGCCTCTTGCCAGGCTCCAGCCGAGACCAGAACCTGCGGCGCGTGACCGGCCAGGATGTCGGTGCCCAGTCTGTGGTCCGTGATGGTGTCGCAGTCTGCGATCCGCAGCGACATCGGCGTGCCCACATGCCATAGCCAAAGCTCGTCCGCGTCGACCCGGTGCCAGTGCGACCTCTGCCCGTGATCCAGGAGAAAGTGGATCGCGGTCAGCGCATCGCGGCCGCCGCCGGGTGCGGGACGGCGCACCGTCTCGCGGTACCAGCCGCCTTCCGGATGCGGCCGAAGGTCCAGCCGCTCGATGATCTGCGCTGGGGTGATTTCCTGTCTCCTGATCGGGAACGCACGATCCATTGCTTTGTTATTGCTGCAGCGCAGCAGGACTTGTAGGTTGGCCGACATGAAACTCACGTCAAGCGAGGATCGCGCGGTGCCGTCCGCCGCGGCTCCGGCCATCATCCTTGAGGCGATCGTCCGGCAGTTCTCCGTGGCGGCCACGTACAACATGGCACAGGTAACGCTCGCGCCGCACGTCCTCTATACGCGTCATGGCGAGTTGCACGTCGATGCGATCACGGTCGAGCGGGACGGAAAGCCGCCCAAGGAAGTGAAGATCGGGACGTTCAGGCTGTCCGGTCTCGGCGCGTTGCGGGTAACGCCGCGGCACTTCGTTCCCAGCAAGATCTTCGATCCGAACGACGAGCGGTACAAGGACGTGACGTTGATGGCGGTAGAGCGAAGCTGACGGCTACTCGCCCGGCTTGCACGGCCCCGTGAGGCTGCCCGTCATCCGCCCGTTGAAGCCCATCGTCCCGTTCTCGTCCGGCGATACGGTGGTGAAGGTCAGGTCGTAGCTGCCGGCGGTATATGTTCCCGCGATGGTCAATCGTCCCGGCGGGAAGGCTGCTCCCTGCGGCGGACAATGCCCCGTGATCGCGACGCGTCCGGCCGCGACGGATGTCTGATCCAGCGTACAGTCGTGCACGAGGTCGCGCGCGAGCCAGGCGGCCGGCTGCATAGCCATCTCGGGCGTCAGGCACGTCGTCTCGCTGGTGATCTCACCCACCGGCAGGTCGTGCAGCACGCGGCCATCGAGCGTGGCCGAGACCGGCGTATTGGTGAAGCGCCAGGCGCCGGGCGAGAGCGGCGGCGCGGGTGCGGCGCCGGCGAGCAGCAGCAGCGGCGCGGCGAACAACGGGCGAGCGGACTGGGGTGACATGGGCAGGCTCCTGGATTGCGGCAGCGATACGCGATGATCCACCGCTTCGTCACGCCCGACGTGATCCGGGGTCCCGCTCTGAGCTTCGGCATGCGATGACACCGGTGTCGGCGGTACGAGGAAAGAACATGACGGACGGCAGGGCACGACGGATCGCGCGCGGGGCGCTGGCGCTGTTCTATGCGGTCGCGGGTGTGGCGCACCTGCTGGCAACGGACGCGATGGTCCGGATCACGCCCGCCTGGGTGCCGTTCCCGCACGCCGTGGTGATCGCGACCGGGCTGTGCGAACTCGCCGGCGCCGCCGGGCTGATGACGCGGCGATGGCGGGTGGCGGCGGGCTGGAGCCTTGCGCTCTATGCCGTCTGCGTCTTCCCCGCCAACATCAAGCACGCGATCCACGATCTGGGCAGCGGCACCGGGCTTGGCCTCGGCTATCACGGCCCCCGCCTGCTGCTCCAGCCGTTGATCGTCTGGTGGGCGCTATGGGCGTCCGGTGCCATCGACTGGCCGCTTGCCCGACGGCTTGCCCCGAGGGTCCGCGTTCCCTAGCTGTTCACGCATGAACGCCCCCGTCCAGCTCGCCGGTCAGACCCAGGACCCGCCCTATCTGTCCGGCCTCAACCCCGAGCAGCGCGATGCGGTGATGACTACCGACGGCCCAGTGCTGGTTCTGGCGGGCGCGGGCACGGGCAAGACGGCGGCGCTGACCGCGCGGCTGGCGCATCTGCTCTACACGCGGCGCGCCTGGCCGAGCGAGATCCTGTCCGTCACCTTCACCAACAAGGCCGCACGCGAGATGCGCGAGCGCGTCGGGCGGCTGGTGGGTGACGTGGTCGAGGGGATGCCGTGGCTCGGCACCTTCCACGCGATCGGCGCCAAGATGCTGCGCCGCCATGCCGAACTGGTGGGGCTGCAGAGCAATTTCACGATCCTCGACACCGACGATCAGCTCCGCCTGATGAAGCAGCTGATCCTCGCCGCCGATATCGACGAGAAGCGCTTTCCGGCGCGCAGCGTGGCGGGGCTGATCGACGAGTGGAAGAACAAGGGGCTCACCCCGCGCGAGATCGACGCGGGCGAGGCGGAACGGTTCGCCAACGGCAAGGGCGCGGACCTGTACGCGCGCTATCAGGACCGGCTGAAGGCGGTGAACGCCTGCGATTTCGGCGACCTGCTGCTCCACATGCTGGTGATCCTCAAGTCGCACCGCGAGGTGCTGGAACAGTATCAGCAGCGCTTCCGCTACATCATGGTGGACGAGTATCAGGACACCAACTCGGTCCAGTACCTCTGGCTGCGGCTGCTCGCGCAGGAGCGGCGCAACCTGTGCTGCGTCGGCGACGACGACCAGTCGATCTATTCGTGGCGCGGCGCGCAGGTCGAGAACATCCTGCGGTTCGAGAAGGACTTCCCGGGCGCCAAGATCATCCGGCTGGAGCAGAACTACCGCTCCACGCCGCACATCCTGGGCGCCGCGTCGGGCGTCATCGCCAACAACGGCGGGCGGCTGGGCAAGCAGTTGTGGACCGAGCTCGACGCGGGCGAGAAGGTGCGGGTGCTCGGCGTCTGGGACGGGCCGGAAGAGGCGCGCCGTGTGGCTGAGGAGATCGAGGGCCGCAAGCGCGATGGCGCCAGCCTCGACGACGTCGCGATCCTCGTGCGCGCGGGCCACCAGACCCGCGAGTTCGAGGACCGGTTCATCGCGATCGGCATGCCTTACCGCATCGTCGGCGGCTTCCGCTTCTACGAGCGCGCGGAGATCCGCGATGCGCTGGCCTATCTGCGCGTCGTCAACCAGCCCGCGGACGATCTGGCGTTCGAGCGGATCGTCAACGTGCCCAAACGCGGCCTGGGCGACAAGGCGCTGGCGCGAATCCACCAGCTCGCCCGCTCGACGGGCACGCCGCTGACCACCGCCGCGGCGCGCATCCTCGACACCGACGAGCTGACCCCGCAGGCGCGGCGCGCGCTCGGCAATCTGGTGGGCGACATCGCCCGCTGGCGCGACCGCGCGCGCGACCTGCCGCACCCCGAGCTCGCGCGCCAACTGCTCGACGAGAGCGGCTACACCGCGATGTGGCAGGCGGAGAAGTCAGCCGAGGCGGCGGGTCGTCTGGAGAACCTGAGCGAGCTCATCCGCGCGATGGAGGAATACGAGTCGCTCGGCGCCTTCCTGGAGCACGTCAGCCTCGTCATGGACAACGAGGGCGGGCCGCAGGAGCCGCAGGTCACGATCATGACGATCCACGCCGCCAAGGGGCTGGAGTTCGACACGGTGTTCCTCGCCGGCTGGGAGGAGGGGCTGTTCCCCTCGCAGCGGTCGCTCGACGAGGGCGGCACCGCCAGCCTGGAGGAGGAGCGCCGGCTGGCGTACGTCGCGATCACGCGCGCGCGGCGGCGGGCGTACATCCTCCACGCCGCCAACCGCCGCATCTATGGACAGTGGACGTCATCCATTCCCTCGCGCTTCGTCGCCGAGCTGCCGCCCGAACATATCGAGGCGGAGACGAGCATGGCGGGTGGCGAAAGCCTGTGGCGCGCTAATTGGTCCGAGCGTGCCGACCCGTTCGCCGACGTCGCGCGCGGGACGGGCAGGGGCCCGGGCTGGCAGCGCGCGGCCGGTGGCCTCGACCCCAAGAAGCCGGGGGGCGACTGGCAGCGCACCTTCACGACCGCACCCACCCGCATCGTCGAGAGCCGCGCGCCGGCGGTCAGCATCGGCAACAAGGGGCGCGCCGACCTGTCGGCCGGCATGCGCGTCTTCCACCAGAAGTTCGGCTATGGCGCGATCGCGCAGATCGAGGGCAACAAGCTGGAGATCGATTTCGAGAGTGCGGGCCGCAAGCGGGTGATGGACAGCTTCGTCACGCTGGGGTGAGAGGCTGTGGAGGGCGTTAGAGCCCTTCGCCCTCCACCCAATGCGCGTTGGACAGGCGACGGGCGAGATTCCATGTCTGCGTCCGGATGTCGGGCACCGCGACGATCTCCCAGAAGGCGCCGCGCGTTATCGGCCCCAGCGCGAACAGCCGACCGGTGACGGTGCCGTCGTTCCCGATCGTCGCGGCGCCGGCATCCACGTCGATGCCAAGATGCGCCGCGTCGGGTCTGATCTCGCCGCGCTCGACCAGCGTCCGCAACAGCGGCTCGTCCGTGCGCGCGAGGTCGCCCTGCGGCCCCGTACAATTGACGACGCGCCGCACGATCGTCTGCCGGGCCGAGTCTTCGCCGCGCGGACGCCAAGTGACGGCTACGCCATCTTCCTGCTCGGCGAAGGCGATCGTCTTGCCCGCGATCACCTCCAGCCGCCCGTCCGCCTGCATCGCCGCCAGTCGATCCGCCACCTGCGGCGCCAGCCGATGACGGTGGACGTCCCACCACGGCCGCAGGTGGCGCAGGAAGCGCGCGCGCTCCGCCTCGGTGGCGTTGGACCAGATCGCCTGGGTGAACGGCCGAAGCTCGTCGACCGCATGCCGCCAGCCCACCGCCTCGCTGCGCCGCCGCACCGCGCGGACCAGATCGGCGGCGGCCAGACGCGGCCGTTCGCGCAGCCGGTCGATTGCCGGTCCGCCGGCCTCGTGCCGCCGCGGCAGCAACCCTCGCCGCGACAGCGCGACCACCTTCCCGCGAAAGCCTCGCGCGTCGAGCATCAGCGCGACGTCGACCATCGTCAGCCCCGTGCCGATGACGAGCACAATATCGTCGTCCGACAGGCCGTCCGTCACCCCCGCGCCCCAAGGATCGGGGCTGTAGCGATCGGCCGACAGGTGGGCGCCACTCAGCCCTTGCGGCTCATGCGGCGGCAGGTTGCCGACGGCGAGCACGGCCGCGTCGGCGGCGATGCTGCGGCCATCCGTCAGGCGCACGTCGACGCTCGTGGAGCCGTCGATCACGTCGCACACCGCGCCGCGGACCAGCGTCAGCCGATCGGCCGCGTCACGCCGGACCCGGTCCAAAAGCTCGCCAAGATACACGCCATAGGTCAGCCGCGGCACGAAGGCGGTCGCGGCCTCCGCCACCCCGCGCGCCTCCAGCCAGCGGACGAAGTGGCCCGGATCGTCCGGAAACGCGCTCATGTTGCCCGCGCGCACGTTGAGCAGGTGGCTGGGATGCGCCGCGCCATAAGCGACGCCGCGCCCGGCCTCGTCCGCCCGCTCGATCAGGGTCGCGCGCGGTCCTTCGTGGCGCAGCAGGTTGATCGCCTGCAGCGTGCCCGAAAAGCCCCCGCCGACGATGGCGACATGCTCGATCATCGAACGGTGATGGTCAGATGTCGTACGTCAACTGCCATTCGGCAGCGGGGACCGTGTTGGCGCCGACGTCGCGCCGCTCGCCAAGACGGGCATGGAGCGTGCGGATCGCGTCGCTTCCGGTGCGGGTGAACAGGGCGGGGACGATCCCGTGGACCAGGCACGCCGCGCCCGCTGCGATCATCGTCGCACCGACCCGCAGCGCGACGCCCGCATGTTCGGGGTAGCTTTCGTCGACGCTGCGTGGGTGGTCGAAAAACAACCGATCGATCATGGCCTATCTCCTCGCGGGATGGGGCATACCGATCCCGGCGGCGCTTCGATACGGTCTTTCTGCGACCGGGCGCCACGATCGCGATCGACGCCACTATTGCTTTTTGACAAAAGCGCACGCGGGGCAAATCGGAACCCGGGCTAATTGAAGGACGTCTTGGCAACTATCCGGCAATTGCTGCGCCTGTCGAAGGATGTCCGCCTTGAGCGATCACCCGCCCGTACGAGTTTCGGTCGCTGGCCAACCGCTTTTCGGCGCATTGATGACGGTTCCTGCGGTCTGCTTTGTCGGCGCGCTGCTGACCGACATAACCTATTCGCGGTCACCCGACATGCAGTGGACGAACTTCTCCGCCTGGCTGCTCGCCTTCGCGGAGTTCTTCGGCGCGCTGGCGCTGCTCGTCGCGCTGATCGATCTTGGCCATGCGCGGGTGAGGGTGCTTCCGGGTAACTGCTCACGGGGTTGGCGCATGACGGCTTGATCAGGCGACTGCGAAG
>NZ_CAXSHM010000033.1:0-32786 GCF_964237335.1 uncultured Sphingomonas sp. | reverse complement strand
TCTCGGTGGAAATCTATGCCTTCTCCGGGTCAGCTCTCAGTGGAAATCAACACCCGTGGATCAGGCTCTCGACAAGCAGCAGCGCGGCCTGGCCGTGCGCGTCGGGCAGCGGCGACGTGGCGCCCGGCTCGGCGGAACTATCATTTGTAATAGACATGGATTAGACCTTGGACGGGCAGAGCATCGCGTTTATGTTCCGTCGGTCTCTGCGACCTCTCGACGGTGCCGCCGTGGTACACCGGCCTGTCTCCAACATACTCAATCCATAATAATAATGGGCAATGTTCGTTCGCACTGTCGCATTCGCAAGGTCAACGGTACAACCCCGATATGCCCAACCCGTTTGTCCAGAATTTGAGCGGCTTGGTCGATCTCAGTACCGTCGACGTGGTGGCGCTGGAGGCGGCGACCGCGCGTCCCCGGCGCTATGCCGCGCGCAAGGACCTGATCCGCGAGGGCGACGAGACCGGCCCGATGTTCGTGGTGCTGGAAGGGTGGATCTGCCGCTACAAGATCCTGCCGAGCGGCAGTCGCCAGATCATGGCGTTCCTGATGCCGGGCGACGCCTGCGACCTCCACATCAAGCTGCTGGCGGAGATGGACCACGGCATCCAGGCGGTGACGCCCGCGCTGGTCGCGACCGTGTCGCGCGCCGAGATGCAGACGTTGATGCAGGAGCATCCGAGCATCGCGCAGGCCATGTACACGGCCCAGCTCGTCGACGAAGGCGTGATGCGCGCGTGGATCGTCAGCATGGGACGGCGCAGCTCGATCGAGCGCGTAGCGCATCTGATCTGCGAATTGTACCTGCGGGCCCGCAACATCGGCCTGACGCACGACGACAAGTTCGCGCTGCCGCTGTCGCAGATCATCCTGGCCGACGCGCTCGGCATGACCGCGGTCCACATCAACCGGGTCCTGAAGGAACTCAGGCTGTTGGGCGCGCTGGCGCTGAGCCGGGGCAGCGCGACGATCCTGGATCCGACCAAGCTGGTCCAGATCGCCGGGTTCGACGAGAACTACCTGCACCGCCGCCTGCGTCCGCTCGCCTGATCCCCGGCAGGCAGCGGGCCAGCGGGCGGGGCGCGATCAGGGGCGCGGCGGCTCGCGCAGGACCATGACGATCCTGGCGTCGGGGCTTGTCGTGCCGGTCGAGCGCGACATGTCCTGCGTCACGTCGGTCTGGACCGGAACCGACGCCTGACTTCGATGCAGATCGGCCAGGATGTTGTGCGCGCGGGCACTTTCCACGCACTTGGCCCGCGCCGCCGCGGTCTCCTCGCGAAGAACTGCCGTCTGGTGATAGAGTGTCTGAACATAGGTCATCGAACGTCTCCCGTATCGGGACGACTTTGGGTCAGATCGCGCGCGACGATCTTAACTTGGCGGGAGATCGAAGAGAACATTGATAAAGCTGCCGCCGGTTTAACAAATGACTCGACTGTTGTTGTCGAGGGCGATGTGCGTTCGGCTCCGGCATCGCGCGCTCAAAGCAAAGCCGTTCGCGTCCCGAATCCTGACAAGCGCATTGTAACTTGATGCGGGCGCGCTAAATGTTGCGGTGCAGCATGGATGCGTCGTTTTGGCGTGTCGCGCTCCTCGACCGACGGAGGCGTCATGCGCCATCTTGGCAATGTTATCGAACGACTCCGCGACGCGCAGGCCGCGCCGGCATCACGTGGCGCGTCGCCCGCCCGCCTCGAGCCGCTCGCCGCGGCGGGCTCGAACCCGGGCAACTTGAAGGCGTGGCGCTACGGTCCCGAGACGACCAGCCCGATGCCGCTGGTCGTCGTCCTGCACGGCTGCACGCAGTCCGCGGCCGGGTACGATCTCGGCTCGGGCTGGTCGGCGCTGGCCGAGCGGCACCGGTTCGCCGTGCTGTTCCCGGAGCAGCAGCGGGCCAACAACCCCAATCTCTGCTTCAACTGGTTCTCGCCGGACGACACGCGCCGCGGGTCAGGCGAGGCGCTGTCGATCCGCGAGATGGTCGCCGCGATGGTCGAACGGCATGGAATCGACCCGGCGCGCGTCTTCGTGACCGGGCTGTCGGCGGGCGGCGCGATGGCGTCGTCGTTGCTGGCGAGCTATCCCGACGTCTTCGCAGGCGGCGCGATCATCGCCGGGCTGCCGGCCGGCGCGGCCAGCACGATGCCGCAGGCGTTCGAGCGGATGCGCGGCCACGGCCACCTCGACGCCGCCCGCTCCGGCGCTCACGTGCGGCAGGCGTCCGATCACCACGGGCCCTGGCCGGTCGTGTCCGTCTGGCACGGCGGCGCCGATGCGACGGTCGCACCGAGCAATGCCGAGGCGATCCTCGAACAGTGGCGCGCGGTCAACGATCTCGCGACCGCGCCGAACCGAGAGGAAACGGTCGACGGCGCGGTCCGTCGCGAGTGGCGGGACGACAGCGGCCGCCTGTGCCTCGAGGACTGGCGGATCGCCGGCATGGGCCACGGCACCCCGATCGCGACCGTCGGCGCGACCGCCTGCGGGTCACCCGCGCCCTACATGCTCGACGTGGGCGTTTCGGCGACGTGGCACAGCGCCGCGCGCTGGGGCCTGCTCGACCCCGAGGTCACGGCTGCCGACCGCGAGCGGCCTGCGGCGGACGCCCCGCAGACCCAGGCGAAGCACCCGCTGCCCGGCGCCACGGCTACTGGCGGGATCCAGGGCACGATCGAGGCCGCGCTCCGATCGGCCGGGCTGATGCGCTGAGACAGGCGCCCGACTACCTCCGCATCATCTCGGGCGCGACGAGCAACAGCGCGAGGGCCTGGGCGGGACTTTCGGCCCGCTGCAGCGATTGCACGGTGGCGGCGCTCAGCGTGTCGGGAAATAATCTGGGGGCAAGCGCGCCGGCATCGATCGTCGCCGGTGCGCGGCTTGCGAAGCGCTCGGCCACCTCGACCCGGCGCAGCACGGCGTCGGGGCCGGCCCAGCTCGCGGCCACGTCGTCATAGCCGACCGGCTGTCCCGGCTTCCACACAGGCTGGCTGAGCTGGTTCAGGAGACCGACGATGACGGCGGGCTGGACCTGCTGCGTGCCTAGCGCGCGGTAGGCGGAGATGCTCCATTCCCACGGCGTCTTGAATTTGGCCGGGGTCTCGATCCACGCCTCGGGCGAGTCGACGATCGCGGCGTAGACCGTCGGCAGATCGCCGCCTGAGCCGAGGAACGCCTGCGCGAGCCGCGCGACCATCGCCGAGGGCGGATCGTCGCCGGCGAAATG
Source organism: uncultured Sphingomonas sp. (assembly GCF_964237335.1). NCBI lineage: Bacteria > Pseudomonadati > Pseudomonadota > Alphaproteobacteria > Sphingomonadales > Sphingomonadaceae > Sphingomonas > uncultured Sphingomonas sp. The sequence goes on along the minus strand of NZ_CAXSHM010000033.1, from coordinate 29,557 downwards.
CCGAGCGAGCTTGGTCGCGATGTGCTGGGCGGTCGCGGGCGAGGCCGCGCAGTCGTCGAGCACGGCCTGCGCCTGCTTGACGCCGTGATCGGAATATCGCTTGCCCATGATCGTGCGGGCGCCAGGTTCATGCATCGGCTCGGCGAAGACGAACCGACCGGGAGTGCCGAACCCTTCCAACACCCGTCCGAGCGGGCCGCCACCGATCCCCGAGACCGTCCAGCCGGTCAACGCACGCGCGAACTCGGTGACGTCGGCCTGCGTGTAGCCGGTGCGGACGCCCAGCGTGTGCAGCTCCAGTATCTCGCGGGCGAGGTTCTCGTTCAGTCCGAGCTTGCGGTTGCCGCGCCGGTAGTTCGTTTCGCCGAGCTGGCTCTTCGGGCCGATCGACACCGCCTGGTCGAGGTAGAGCAGCATCGCCGGGTGATGCTCCACGGCGAACAGCATGTCGGAAAAGCGGCCGAGCACGTGCGGGCGGATCGCCTCGAACTCGAGCGTCCCGGCGAGCCCGACCACCTGCAGCTTGTCGATCGAGACCGCGAAGTGGTTGGCCCAGAACCACACCAGCCGTTCGACGAAGGGCGCGTCGGTGGTGAAGGCCACGCCCGCGCGTGCCGCAACCGCCTCGGCATAGGTTTGGCGCGCCTCGGTCCCGGCCGCTTTCCGGGCAAGCCGTTGCGCCTCGCTGCGGTCGATCTTGGCGGGGGCCTGCTGTTCACCGGGCAACGTCTGAGGGGCGCCAGCGGCCGATGGGGCCGGAACGGCCGGGGAGGTGGCGGGCGCCACCGGCGCTACCGGCGCGCGCACGCGACCGTGGCCCTGACGCAGCATCCGTTCCTCGCGCTGGTAATCCGTCAGCTCGCCCGCCACCGCGGCGCTGTTCGCCGTAGTGGCAATGGGGGCTGGGCGCGGATCGTAGCGACCAAATTGGTCGATCAACCAGCGCCGAGGATCGGTCGGCAACGCCTGGTCGGGTCGAACGCCGATCCCGAAGCGGTTCACTGCGATGCTGATCGCGCTCATGCTCGCGCTCCTCGTGCTGTGACTGCGGGGTATTCGGGTGGAGGTGGTATCCGGTATTCGACATGGCGGCGACCGCGTAATGCCGCCCCTCGAATCCCCTTCCAGTAAACCTGCCCCGACGCCTGGCCAGTCCCGTCGCGAGCGCGAGCCGCGACCCCCTTTCGCGATGCCGAAATCCGCGCGATGATCCCGCTTAGGAGGGGGACGCGATGAAAGCCGATCTGAAGATCACGACCGCGTTGGCGGCGACGTTGCTGGCGGCCGGGTGCCAGCGGCAGGACAATGGCTGGACCGCCGATCGCGACACCGCCATCTGTGTCGACAGGAGCGGCAAGCGGGTACCTGACGCGCAATGCCCGCGAACCGCCGAGGCCGGTCACGGCGGTGGGGTCAGCCCGTTCCTCTGGTATTATCTCGGCCGCAGCAGCGTCGTGCCCTATTATGGCGATCCGGTGCGTGGAGGATCCTTCACCGGCCGGGCCGGCACGTCCTACGGCCGCGCGCCGGCCGAGGTCGCGATGACGCGGTCCGCCGCGATCAGCCGCGGCGGGTTCGGCTCCTCCGCGCAAGGTGGGGAGGGCGGAGAAGGCGGCGGACACGGCGCCGCCGGGGAGTGATCCGCCGCACCATCACGCCGCGCGTCGACTGGCAGGCGAAGGTCGAGGCGCTGGGCCTGATCTGGCACACCGTCGATGGTCGGCCGTATTGGGACGAGAGCGCCTGCTACAGCTTCACGCTCGCGCAGATCGAGGAGATCGAGGCCGCCACCGCCGAGCTATACCGCCTGTTCCTCGAAGCCGGGCAACACGTCGTCGACCGCCCCGACCTGCTCGCCTCGTTCGGCATCCCCGCCTTCTGCCACGACGCGATCCGCCGAGCCTGGAACGACGAGCCGCCCGCGCTGAACTTCGGCCGGTTCGATCTGGGCTACGACGGCAAGGGGCCGCCCAAGCTGTTCGAGTTCAACTGCGACACGCCGACATCGCTGCTCGAGGCGGCGGTGGTGCAATGGGCGTGGAAGGAGGAGGTGTTCCCCGCGCTCGACCAGTTCACCAGCCTGCACGACAGGCTGGTAGCGAAGTGGTGCGACCTGAACCCCCATCTGCACGGCTTCCTGCACTTCGCGCACGTCGCCGACGCCGCCGGAGAGGACACGATCACGACATCGTACCTGCGCGACACCGCGGCGGCGGCTGGGCTGACGACGCTGCCGATCGTGATGGCCGACATCGGCTGGCACGCCGACGAGCGCCAGTTCGTGGATCTGGAGGAGCGGCCGATCCTCGCGGTGTTCAAGCTCTACCCGTGGGAGTGGCTGGTCGACGAGGCGTTCGGTCCGCAACTGGTCCAGAGCCTCGACCGCACGCTGTGGCTGGAGCCGATCTGGAAGATGATCTGGTCGAACAAGGCGATCCTGCCGGTGTTGTGGAAGCTGTTCCCGCACCATCCGAACCTGCTGGGCGCCTCACGCGAGCCGCCGGCCGGCGCCGATGCAGTCGCCAAGCCGCTGCTCGCACGCGAGGGCGCGAACGTGTCGGTCCGCAAGGCCGGCGCGGTGATCGCGCAGACCGGCGGCGACTATGGCGCGGCAGGCTTCGTCTATCAGGAGCTGTACCCGCTGCCCGAGACCGCACCGGGGTGCTTTCCGGTGATCGGCAGCTGGATCGTCGATGGCGAGCCGGCCGGGATGGGGATTCGCGAGGACGGGCTCATCACCGGCAACACCGCGCGGTTCGTGCCGCATGTGATCGAGGGTTAGTCAGCGGCGTCCGGCAGCACGCTCACCGCCTGCGGGTCAGTCGACAAGGGGCATCGTCGACGGCGTCATGCCGATGGCGGTGGAGACCGCCATCCACGCCGCCCTCGCAGTCGCCTCTGCCGAACCGAAGCGCTTAAGTCCCGCCGTTTGACGAAGCCGGTCTGCCGCCGGGTGGATGATGGCTCCAACAAGGCCCGTCCCGCGCCCCCGAGCCAATGCCAGAAACGCTCCAGCATCATCGACGCGGTGACCGCCGCCACGACCAGCGCCAATGTCTCGCCGCCGCTCACCGGCTGCTCGATGACGCAATGATCGGGATCGCCTCGCGTGCCGCCTGCTCCGTCGCGAACGATGCGTCCAACCACCGTCGCTCGCGCGGGCAGTACAACCCCCACGACAGCCGTGCGCCTGAAACGGCGCGGAGATGGGGTTCGAGCTCGCGGATCATGTCCATGCGCCGCCGCTACGCGCATCCCCGTCGCCCGCGCCTGAACGCGCTCGACAGCATGGGTTCACCAATGGAGCGGCGGCGATGCTAGCCTAGCGAGAGTTCTCCTTGACGATCGAACCGCATCGACGCCGCCACGCCTTCCGGTCGTCAGGGCCAGCATCCGAGCCAAGATGCTGGCCCGAGATCAGAGGCGGAAGCCGAAGCCCGCGGTCACCTGGTGTCGGTGAGCATCGAGCGAGCCGCTGTCGCTACCCTCGTTCAGCTTGTACCCGGAATAGTGAGTGTAGACATATTCCAGCTTCGTATAGGCATGCCTGCCGAGACCCAGTTCGCCGCCGACGCCGACATGATAGCCGCTGAAATTGTCGTGCCCGTCGAGGTTGTCCGCCGCAAAGCCATCCCGGTAGCTGGCCCGGACCTGACCGTTCGAATAGCCGCCCTTGAGGTACACGTCGGAATTGACCCCGACCGGATAACCGACACGAGCACCCACCGCGATGTTCCGGCCCGGCCGCACGCAGAAGCTGTCCGCGCCATAGACGGGCGAGCAGTCCTTTGCCGTCGTCCCGTCGATCCCGGCGTAGATACCGAGCATCGCGCCGCCGGTGGTGATGTCGTAGCCGACCTCGCCGCCATAGCCGACCCCGCTGACGCCGCTGCTGCCCTTGCTTGTCGTCCCGCCCGAGGTCACCGTCGCATCGATCACGGGGTCGTCCCAACCCGCACGAAGCTCGATCCGCGGGCCGTTGATGGCGTAGACGGGACTTTGGTAGGCCTGCTGCGCGGCCGCTGGCCCGGCACACACGACTGCAAGCGCGGCGATCGCAATCTTCATCGTCTCATCCCTGTTCCGCTGGCGTATGATCGCCGTGCCGGACAGGTCTGCCCGCAAACGCTTAAGGGGTGATTAGCGACGCGAGTCGCGCATCCCGTCAGTCCCCTTCGACGTCCCGGTTGGCGTCGTTGTGGACATAGTCCCGATCGTCCAGCGCGAACCGCTGGGCGGGGATGACGGCGCGGTCGATCGCGACGACGCGCCAGACCGGACGCCAGCCAGTGTCCGCGATGAGGAGCGGCAGCTTGTCGCGATCGCTCCAGCAGATGTGGGCGATCCCGCCCGTCTGCGACAGGTCGAACCATCGACACGGCGTCGGAGTAGCCGGCAGCGTTCCCGGCACCGCGCCCTCGGTCCGCGCCAGCCGATACCCGCCGCGGGGATGGCGCAGGCCGTGGCCGAGATCGAACCAGTCGGTAAAGGCGCCGATCCGGTAGAGGTTGTCGCGAGAGATGCGGGTGCTGGTGCGCCGGCGGTGGTCGAGCACCACGAGTTCGTACCCGGCGCCTTGCGTCCGGGTCGCGAGCGTGGTGATCCGTCCGTCCGTGGTGCGCAGCATGCGGCGTTCGTGATCACGCCACAGCTCCATGCGATGGACCGCGCCGTCGCCCGCGAACATCACGGTCGCATGCAGGAACGACGGCTCGCCGGTGGCCGTGAAAACGGCGTCGAAGGGGGACGTCGGTGCAGGCGCAGCGCCCCCGGTGCCGGCGGCCGCAACGCTGGCATACGCGGCCGCGCAGGCGAGCGCCGCGGCCACCGATGCGCGCCTACTGGCGGAGCGCTCGAGCATAATCGAAGTAGCGATAGGTCTTGCCGTCGATGGTCAGGTCCTTGACCTGCAGCGCGACCTGATAGCTGCCCGTAGCGCGGCGCGTGTCCCGGGTGCCGCCGGTGGGATCGGTGGGCAGCTCGAAGATCAGCCCGGTGGCGGTGCTGGACGATACCGTGGAACTCGCGACCGTCGGTGTCGAGTTGCTCGCCGGGCGGACCAGTGCCTCGTTGAGGACGCGCCCGTCGGCCGCGGGCATCGAGAGGCCGAGCAGATAGGCGACGGTCGGGGCGACATCGACGTTGCCGGTCGGGCGTGTGTTGACCAGCCCCTTCTGGAACGACGGCCCGGCTGCGATCAGCGTGTTGTGGACGTCGGTGGTGCCGAAGCTGCCGTGCATGCCGCGTTGCCCGCCGGTGCTCTCGAACTCGATGCCGCTCTTGCCCTGGATGCTCACCGTGTCGTCCGACGTGAACGCCACGACCACGTCCGGCTGGCCGTTGTTCTGGCGCGTCGCGTTCTCGAGATTGACGTTGGCCATCGTCAACGTGCCCGGGACAGCACCGTACCGGCTGTCGACGAAGATCGCGCCATATTCCTCGCGCCGCTGGAGCAGCTTAACCAGGTTGGCGACGGTGGCCGCATCGTGGCTGGGCACGTAGAAATAATCGGACCCGCCGTTCGCCGCGACGACGATGGCGTTCGCCGGCAGGCTGCCCGGCGCGGGCACCCTGAAGCTCGCGACGGGCTTGGCCAGCGTCGCGCTGACCGCCTGGTACTTCGTGTTGGCCGCGCCGCACAACGCGCCGCTCGCGTCGTTGCGCACCGGTAACGTAGGCGTCCCGGTCGCGGTCAGGCCGTACATGGCGCTGACCGAGCATCCGGTGCCGTCATAGGCGGCAAAGCCACGATAGGTGAGCAGGTCCGCCGAGCGCACGTCACCCGAGAAGGAGTAGCCGTTCGCGGTCGGACCGCCCAGCATGGCCGCGCTGGTGCCGCTGGTGGAGCCGTTGACGGCGGCGCCGTTGGGCGCAGTGGCCGACGGCGTGATGCCACGCAGCGGATAAAGGTCGAGCGGGCCCGAGACGCTGGAATGGGCATGGTCCGACACGACGACGATGTTGGTGGTGGTGTCGAGCCCACGCGCCTTGAGCGAGGCCATCAACTCGCCCAGCCGCGCGTCCTGCGAGCGCAGGCCCGCACGCGCGTTGGGTGTGCCGGGCCCATAGCCATGCTCGACATTGTCCGGCGTGCGGAACCAGATCAGCGACAGCATCGGGTTCTTCTGCGGCAGGATATAGTCGGTGAAGGTCCGCAGCATGTATTTGTTGGCCGCATCCTCCGGCGCGCCTTGCGTCGTATCGGTCGAGTCGCGCGCGGGCACCGTCAGCTGTCCGGCGGGATCATAGGCGGTGGTATTGAACGTGACGTAGCCAGCGCGCGCGGTGGGCGAGCCGTTGTTCGGCTGCAGCGTCACCGCCTGCGCGCCCGAATAGTTGTTCACGATGTTGGTGGGCAGCGGGTAGGCGTAATTCTGCAGCTCGGTCGCGAGGCTGCGCGGCTGCACCGTGTTCTCGTCGACGAAATAGCCGCCCTGGCCCAGATCCTGGATGAAAGCGGCGCCGCTCTTGCCGACGGTGGCGGTGACCATGCCGGCCGCCTGCGCCGTTGCGAACAGGCTCTTCACGAGCAGCAACTGGCCACCATAATAGGTGTTGAGCGTCGACAGGACGGCATAGTCCTCCGTGAACACCGGATCGACATAGTCCTGCGCCGTACCGCCCGCCGAGTTGCCGACCGGGATCGTGTTTGAGGCACCCTGCGGCGGCGTCCAGAAGGTGTTGCCGTAGAAGCCGCTGGTCTTGGGAAACGACCCGGTCGCGAAGGACGAGCCGTTCATCATCGTGAACGTCGGATAGGTCGAGTGATTGTCCGAGAAGTTCACGCCGGCCTGTTGGAGCGCGTACAGATTGGGCGTGTCCGTCTGGCTGACGTCGTCGGGCCGCAGGCCATCCCACACCATCACGATCGTCCGGACCGCCGCGATCGGTGTGGCTGTGGCGGTCGGCGTGGGGGTAGGCGCCGGCGTCATCGTGCTCGCAGTACCGGCGCCGCAACCCGAGAGCGCGATCGACAGCAAGGCGGTGGCCATCAGGCCGGCAGGCAGCTTGGACATTCGTCACTCCCGTTGCGCCCCGATCGGTGCCCCCGGGACATCATCACGTTAGGCAGGGTGTGTGACGACGCGGCGACGCTGGCGTTACAGTGGGATGACGGGATGTCGCGCCGGGCTCATCCCAGATGGCCGGTGCTCAGGCGAGGCCGGCCAGGCGCAACGCTGCCAGGAACAGCCAGTATAGCAGGCCCGCGAGCAGCATCGCCGCCGGCAACGTCATGACCCAGGCGAGCACGATGTTGCGTACCGTCGCCGCCTGCAACCCGGCGCCGTCCGCCGCCATCGTGCCGGCGACCCCGCTCGACAGGATGTGGGTCGTTGACACCGGCATCCCCTTCACCTGCGCCAGCAGGATGGTCGCCGCGGCGACCAACTCGGCGGAGGCGCCCATCCCGTAGGTCAGGTGCTGCTTGCCGATCTTCTCGCCGACGGTCACCACGATGCGGCGCCAGCCGATCATCGTGCCGAGCCCCAGTGCCAGCGCGACCGTCACCTTCACCCAGGTCGGGATGTAGCGCGTGCCCCGTTCCAGCAAATCCTGATAGGCGACGACGGCATGATACCCGCCATGCGGGAACGTGCCCTGCGCGCCGTCGGCGTTCTCGGTCAGCAGGTGCGAAGCGTCGAGCGTCAGGTACATCTCGTTGCGCAGATTGCTCGTCGCGGCGGCGGGGACCAGGCGGATCGAGCCATATTCCTTCAGGTCGGCGCTGATGACGCCCGCTTCCGCCGCCAGTGCCGCATAGACGCGCGCATGATCCGCGTCGCGGGCGCGGATCGCCTGGCGCAGGACACCGGCCGCCGCAGCCGGCGCGACCCGCTCGCCGCCAGCGCGCGACAGGAACGTCGCCTGCGCCCCCGCCGCAGTCTGCACGAAAGCGGGCGTCGAACTGTCGGGCATCGTGCGGTTGAGCGCATAGGCGGTGGGCGCGACACCGATCAGGATCAGCATGATAAGCCCCATGCCCTTCTGTCCGTCGTTGCCGCCGTGCGCGAACGAGACGGCCGTGCACGTGAACACCAGCAGCGCGCGGATGCCGCGCGGCGGCGGCGCGTCGCCTGTCGGCTGTTCGTAGAGCTTCCGGTCACGGACCAGCCGTTTCATGACGAGCAGCAGCCCGCCTGCCCCAAGGAACCCGATCACCGGGCTGATCAGCAGCGCGAGCAAGACGCTGCCCGCCTGACGCCAGTCGACCCCGGCAGCTCCGCCGCCGCTCGCGAGGAACTGGTTGGCCACGCCCACACCCAGTACCGAGCCGATCAGCGCATGGCTGGACGAGTTGGGCAGGCCCAGCCACCAGGTGCCAAGGTTCCAGATCAGCGCCGCGATCAGCAGCGCGAAGATCATAGCATAGCCCGCCGCCGATCCGACGCCGAGGACGAGGTCGACCGGCAGCAGCGTGACGATCGAATAGGCGACCGCGCCGGACGAGGCGATGACGCCTACGAAGTTCCATGCGCCCGACCATAGCACCGCCGGCACGGGCGCGAGCGAGTGGGTGTAGATCACCGTCGCCACCGCATTGGCGGTATCGTGGAACCCGTTCACGAACTCGAACGCCAGCGCGACCAGCAGCGCGAGACCCAGAAATGCGAAGGCGCCGATCGCCAGCGGCTCGCCCACGTCCCGCGTGTCCACCGCGATGTTGACCGCGGCGAAGCCGATCCCGAACAGCAGCACGAGCATGAAGCCCACCGCCGCTGCGGGATGGATGCGATGCTCGGTCAGCGGACGCGCGGCGGGACCGGATCGGGATGCTGCAGAGGCCATCGATCGAGTCTCCACGCCGGGCGGTCCACCGCTCCGGCGATCACCACCGGACGGCGTAGGTCGAAAGCGGCCTTCGCGATCCACGGTTCCCGAGCCGGATGTAAACGATCGCCGGCTCATCCGTCCACCGCTTCTCGGCCGATCCTCTTCTCGATGTTCCGGACGTGCCAGCCGGGTTGATCGGGACGCTGACCGGAATCGAGTATCCGTAGACCGACCACTCGCTCGGCCTGTCCATCGAGGCCCTGGAGAAGCTCCGGGAGCTGGTCGATGGGCGCGGTGCCGTGCAGGCGGACGGCAAGCGGCTTCGCCGGCGGTCGATCGTAATCTGGAGGCCGATCTCACGAGGACTCGTCGGACCGACGCACTGTTGGGGTCCAAGGTCGGCGATGAAGTCCGAGCCAACCTGAAGCGCACGCTGGTGAATGACCGCGTCCCCGCGCGCCCTGTTCTTCGCGCCGGTGGCGCTGCCGACCTGGATCCGTACAGTCTGGCTATGGTAGGAGCACCGCACCCTGGACTTTAATGAGTTTCCAGGTCTGGAACGCCGAATGGCGGCGTGAATGGCGGCTTGTGGGTTCTCTGCCACTCGGCAGGCATGCCGCCATGCGGACCCAGGAGCCCCGCGGCAGACGTGCCCGGCACGGGTGTCGCTCAATATTGCCCATATCGTCCTCGCACCGACTGGATCAGCTTGGCGCTGTCGTAGCCGACGCCGTCCTTGAATGTGATCTCCACCTGTTCGATGTCGGCGATGCGCGCGGCGGGATCGCCCTTGACCACGATCAGGTCCGCATCCTTGCCGGGCACCACCGTCCCGATCCGGCTGGCGAGGCCGAGATAGGTCGCGCCGTTCAGCGTCGCGATTCGGATCGCCTCGACGGGCGTGAACCCCGCCTCCACCAGCAGCTCGACTTCGCGCTGATCGCCAAAGCCCGGCACGACGCCGCCGTTACCCGTCGGGTCGGGGCCGGCCAGCAACAGCCCGCCGGCGGCCACGAACTGCCGCTCCAGCCCCATGTCGTTGGCGTAGGCGGTCTCGAACAGGGCGTTCGGGCGCATCGCGCGGGCGTTGCGGGCGTATAGATAGGCCTCGCGCGCCTCCGGCGTCATCGCCTCCATCGCGCGCGGCTGGAGCGGCACGCGGGTGGGGATCGATTGTTCGAACACCGGCAGCGTGGAGGTAAGCGCGACATGGCGCCGCACCAACAGGGTGATCAGCGCCGTGGCGTTCGCGCCGCCGGGCGCCATGCCCGCGAGCGTTGGCGTGCCCGCGCCTGCGGAGCACCGGTCGGGCTGCTTGCCTGGATCGTTCTGCGTGTTGACGAAAAAGCCGTGCTCCAGATTGTCGATCCCCAGCGCCGCCGCCTCGGGATAGCTCACCGCGCACAAATGGCCGGTGATCTTGAGCCCGCGCCGATGCGCCTCGCCGACCGCCGCCGCAAGCTCCGCGCGGGTGATGTTCATGTACGCCTTGAACGAGGTCGCGCCCTGCTCCGCCCAGAAGGCGACGGTGCGGCGCGCGTCCTCCGCATCGTGCAGCTGGTGCATCCGGATGAACGGGCTGCCCGCTCCTTCCAGATACGGTCCGGTCACGTCCATGTGCGGACCGGGGATCGCGCCGGCATCGATCTGCCGCTTGAGGTTGAGGTCGGTATAGGGCTCGACGCTGCCGGTGGTGCGAAGCGTCGTCACGCCGGCGGCGAGGTAGAGCCGGGGCGAGGTGAAGGTCATCTGCGGCACCACCAGCGGCGGCTCGCTATGGCCCTGCGCGTCGAGGTCGGGACGGCCGATATAGTACATATGGTCGTGCATGCCGACGAGGCCCGGCATCACGGTGCGACCGGTCAGGTCGAGGACGATCGTGCCGGCCGGGATCGGCGTGGCGGCAGGCTGCACCGCGACGATGCGGGCGCCGTCGAGCACCACCGTCATGTCGTCGCGCGGCGGTGCGCCGGTGCCGTCGATCACCCGCACGTGCGCGAGCGCGATCCGGCCGGCGGGCACGCGGACATAGGGCATCACCGCCGCGCCGGGCGTCGACGGCGGCGGCAGGATAGTGTTGGCGAACGGCGCGGCCGTCGCCGGCGTCGTCGCGAGCGCCACCGCTGCCATAGCCACTCGAGCCCGTATCGCCATCCTAGCCTCCCTTGCCGTGCGCGGCGACTTTGGGCACCTTTGCGCGGATGCTCAAGCCGCTCCGTCTCACCGCCGCGCTCTGCCTGCTTGGCGTCGGCGCGACCCGTCCGCTCCCGGCTGACCCGGACACCCGCGCATGGTGGGCGATCACCGCTGCGCTGTCCGGCGACGACATGGCGGGGCGCGACACGGGCTCGGCCGCGTACGAGCGCGCCGCGCAGGCGGTGGCGCGACGGTTTGCGCGCGCCGGGCTGAAGCCGGCGGGCGAGGGCGGCGGCTGGTTCCAGCGCGTGCCGATGGAGGAGCTGCGCGTCGAGCACGCGACGTTCAGCGTGGGCGATCGTCCGCTCGGTTTCCTGCACGACGTCACGGTCGCGCCGACCCCCGGCATGCCTGTATCGCTAGATCTGCCGCTCGCCTATCGCGCTTATTGCGCTGCCGATGCGCTGGGCGACGTGCGTGGCAAGGCGGTGATCTGCCACGGCACGCACCGCCCCGGCCTGCCGAGCGATGCGCAACGGTACGCCGCCGCCCGTGCCGCGGGCGCCGCCGCGGTCGTCACGATCGCCGATCCGGGCTTCTCCGTCGAGCCGCCGCGTTGGCCGTTCGCCTATGCCCGGACCGTCTGGCTGCAGGGCAGCGCGCCGGCCGCGGCCGGGCCGGTGCGCTTCACGCTCAACGCCGACGCGCTGGGCGGCGTGATCGCCGGCAGCGGCCGGGATGCGCCGGGCCTGGTCACCTCAGGCGCCGCGGGCGCGCCGCTGCCCTCGTTCGATGCGCCCGGCCGGTTCCGCGCCACGCTGAGCCTCGCGCAGCGATCGATCAGCGCCCCGAACATCCTCGCGCTGCTGCCCGGCAAAGATTCGGCGCTTCGGGATCAGACGATCGTGCTGTCGGCGCACCTCGACGGCTATGGGCCCGGCGAGCCGGTCGCCGGCGACGGCCTCTACAACGGCACGCTCGACGACGCCGCCTATGTCGCGCTGCTGATCCGGTTCGCCGAGCATCGCGCCGGCAAGGGGTTGCGTCGCCCGGTGCTGTTCGCCGCGTTCACGGGCGAGGAGAAGGGGTTGCTCGGCGCGCGCTGGTTCGTCGCCCATCCTACCGTGGCGCGCGCGAAACTGGCGGCGGACGTCAACCTCGACCAACTCCGCCCCATCTTCCCGCTCCGGCTGATGACGGTCCATGCGCTCGACGACACGACGCTGGGCGATGACGCGCGCGCCGTCGCCGGTGCGATGGGCGTTGCGGTGCAGCGCGATCCCGAGCCGGAGCGCGGCCTGCTCCGCCGCGCCGACCAGTGGCCGTTCCTGGAGGCCGGCGTGCCCGCCACCGCCTTCGTGTTCGGCTATCGACCCGGCAGCGAGAGCGAGCGCATCTATCGCGAATGGTACCGCACCGGCTATCACCGGCCGCAGGACGATCTAGCCCAGCCGATCGACTGGCAGGCGGCGACGGACTTCAACCGCTTCTTCTACGCCTTCGCCACGCGCGTCGCCGACCAGCCCGGCGCGCCGGCGTGGAAGCCCGGCAGCCCGCTGCGGCCCAAACCGTGACCCGGCGACCGCAGCCGCCCGGCGAGGCACTCGGGCAGCTTGGCGTCAACCGTCGCGTGGTCGTGGGCGCGGGGCTTATGCTGCCGGTGCTGGGGCAGGCGGGCGGCACGTTCGCGCAGACGCCGCCCGCGGCCCGGATGGTCGGACCAGGCGTGTCGCTGGCGCTGGCGCAGCGGCGTGCGACCCAGATCGCCGACATCCGCTACGATCTGTCGCTCGACGTGACGGCGCCCGATCGGGCGACCGGCGCGGTGACCATCGCGTTTGACCGGCGCGCGCGCACCGGCGATCTCGTGCTCGACTTCCGCGGGTCGCTGCTGGCCGACATCCGCGTCAACGGTCGCGCGATGGCCGATGGCCGCCGCGACGGCCACCTCGTCCTGCTGGAGCGGCTGCTCCGGACCGGCGCCAACACGGTGACCGCACGCTTCGCGACCCCGATCGCGGCGGCCGATGCGGCGATCATCCGCTTCCACGACGAGGCGGACGGGCAGGCCTATCTCTACACATTGCTCGTCCCGGCCGACGCAAACCTGCTGTTCCCCTGTTTCGACCAGCCGGATCTGAAGGCGCGCTTCCGCTGGCAGCTGACCGCGCCGGCCGGCTGGACGGTGCTCGCCAACGGCGCGGTGGAGGCGCGCGAGCCGGCGGGGGCGGCGCAGCGCTGGCGCTTTGCCGAGACGCGGCCGATCTCCACCTATCTCGCCGCCTTCGCCGCTGGGCCGTGGGCAAGCTGGGCCTCGGCACCGCCAGGCGGACAGCCGATCACGCTGTACGCCCGCGCGTCACGCCGCGCCGAGGTAGACGCCGACCCGCAGATCGCGACCAACCGCGCCGCGGTCCGCTGGCTGGCCGCCTGGTTCGGCGTGCCGTTCCCGTTCGCCAAGCTCGACGTGCTGCTCGCGCCCGCCTTCCCGTTCGGCGGCATGGAGCATGTCGGCGCGGTCTTCTACAATGAGGATCGGTTCGTCTTCCGTGAGCCGCCGACCTTGCCCCAGCGGCTCGGCCGCGACGCCACCATCTACCACGAGATCAGCCACCAATGGTTCGGCGACCTCGTCACCATGCGCTGGTTCGACGACCTGTGGCTGAAGGAGGGCTTCGCGACCTACATGGCCGCGCGCGTCCAGGCCGACCTACAGCCCGACAGCAACGCCTGGACGACCTTCCATCTGTCGATCAAGATACCCGCCTACCGTGCCGATGCGACCAGCGGGACGCAGGCACTGTGGCAGCCGCTCGACAATCTCGATGCCGCCAAGAGCAACTATGGCCCGATCGTCTACAACAAGGCGCCGGCGGTCATCAAACAGCTTGCCTTCCTCGTCGGCGAGGACGGCTTCAGGCGGGGCCTCCACCTGTTCCTGACGCGTCACGCCTATCGCAACGCGACGTGGCAGGACCTGCTCGGCGCGATCGGCGAGGCGTCGGGAGCTGACCTCGGGGCGTTCGGGAGCCAGTACATGCTGCGCGCGGGCCTGCCGCGCGTCGAGACGCGGCTGGTGCTGACGGACGGGCGCATCGCGTCGCTGCGGCTGGTGCAAAGGCCGGCGCGCGCGCTGCCAGGCGATCCCGGCGGCGCCTGGCCGATGAAGGTGCGCGTCCGGCTCGGCTATGGCGACCGTGCGGACGTGGTACTCGACGCACGCTTCGATGGCGCGGAGGCGATCGTCGCCGGCGCTGCCGGCCTGCCGGCGCCGGACTATGTCTGGGCCAATGACGGCGACCAGGGCTATGGGCTCTTCCTGCCCGACGAGCGTACGACCGCGTGGATCGTGGCGAACATCGGCAACGTGCGCGATCCGCTGCTTCGCGCGATGCTATGGGGCGCCTTGTGGGACGTGGTACGCGACCTGCGCCTGTCGCCCGCGCGCTACCTCGCGGTGCTGCTCGACCACATTCCCGCCGAAACGGACGAGCAGATCTCGCGCGCGATCCTGTCGCGCGGCGCCGCCGCGCTGGACGTTTACCTGCCCGAGCAGGCCGCGGCTGCTCTTCGCCCGCGCTGGGAGGCAGCGCTGCTCGCGCGCACCGACGATGCCCGGCTCGGCTACGGGCTGCGCAAGGACGCGGCTGATCGGCTGATCGCCACCGCCCGAACGCCGCTGGCGCTCGCCCGGCTGCGCGCGCTGCTCGCGGGTACCGCGACGCTCGCCGGCGGCCCCGTTCGCCAGCCGACCCGCTGGGCCGCGGTCCGGCGGCTGGTGGCGCTCGGCACCCCGGACGCATCAGCGCTGTTCGCCGCCGAGCAGCGGCATGACCGCTCCACCGAAGCCGTCAAAGACGCCTTCGTCGCTCGCGCGGGGACGCCCGACCCCGCGGTGAAGGCCGAGTATTTCCGCCGGTACCTCGACGACGCCACGCTCAACGAGGCGTGGGCGAGCGAGAGTCTTGCGGCCTTCAACACGGTGGAACAGGCGGCGCTGACCCTGCGGTTCCTTCGCCCCGCGCTCGACCGGCTCGAGTGGGTCCGGCGCAACCGCCGCATCTTCTTCCTGCCCGCCTGGATCGACGCCTTCATCGGCGGGCAGGTGGACGACGGCGCGCTCAAGGTCGTCGACGGGTTCCTCGCCGACCGCGCCGACCTGCCCATCGACGTGCGCCGCAAGGTCCTGCTCGCGCGCGACGAACTCGACCTTGCCGTGCGGATCAGGGCCGCGGCGTCCTCGAACCCCGCCGCGCCGTGATGCGTGAGACGTCGGCTCGCAAGCGGCCTGAGCGCGAGTCACCGCCGCGCCTGTCCGGCCGGCAGATCGCCGCGATCTGCGCCGGCAACGCGCTCGAGTTCTACGACTTCGTCGTCTACGCGATCTTCGCAGGTCAGATCGGCCGCGCGTTCTTTCCGTCCGACCGGCCGAGCGTCAGCCTGCTCGCGTCGCTCGCCACCTTCGGCGTGGGCTTCGCCACGCGTCCGTTGGGTGCCCTGGTCATCGGGCGCATCGCCGATCGGGCGGGGCGCAAGCCGGCGATGTTGCTGTCGTTCTCGCTCATCGGCGTCTCGGTCGGCGGCCTCGCCCTGACGCCCAGCTATGCGACGATCGGCGTGGTGGCGCCGGTGCTTGCGGTCCTGTTCCGCCTCCTCCAGGGCTTCGCGCTCGGCGGCGAGGTGGGCCCGAGCACCGCGCTGCTGCTCGAGAGTGCGCCGATCCGTCGCCGTGGCCTCTATGTCTCGCTGCAGGCGATGAGCGCCGACGGAGCCGTCATGGTCGCCGGCCTGATCGGCGTCCTGCTGTCCACGATGCTCGACGCTGCGGCACTCGATGCCTGGGGCTGGCGGCTGGCGCTGCTGACCGGGCTCGCCATCGTCCCGTTCGCGCTCGCCGCGAGGCGAACGCTGGTCGAGACGCTCGCGATGGAGGAAGCGCTGCCGCCGCGCGCCGTGGTCGCGGACACGCGACGCATCGTCGTCCTGGGCCTCTGCATGCTGGCCGCCGCGACGGTCGCCAATTATGTCCTAGTATACCTCGGCACCTGGGCGACCACCACGCTCGGCGTCGTGCAGAGCTCCGCCTTCGCGTCCGTCATGCTGGTGGGCTTGGGCGGCGTGCTCTGCGACCCGCTGAGCGGCTGGCTGTCCGATCGGTTCGGCCGGCGGCCGGTGATGATCGTGCCCGCCGCGGTCCTGGCCGTCCTGGTGCTGCCGACCTTCTGGTGGGTCGCCCATCACCCGACGCCGAACGCGCTGTACGGCGCGAGCACGCTGCTGGCAGGGGTGCTTGACCTCTCGACCGGTACGATCCTGGTGGCGGTCGCGGAGGCGTTGCCTCGCGCCAGGCGTGCGGGCGGCTTCGCGCTGATCTACGCGATCGCGATCTCCGCCTTCGGCGGCTCGACGCAGTTCGCGGTCGCAGGGCTGATCCGGTTTACCCGCGACCCGCTGACGCCGGCCTATTACATGCTTGCGGCGCTGGCGGTCGGGCTGATCGCGATGTGGCGCTTCCCAGAGACACGCCCCGACAGCCCGGTTTGATGCCGTGTCGCAAGGGTGCGATCAGCAGCGGGCTAGGAGCTATCATCGGAACCGATCGCGCGAGATGGACTGACGACCGATTCCACGACGCGACGGACTGCCGTTGAACGGAGGCACCTAACTCGAACGATGCACGAGATGCAGTTTGCGGGGATTGGGGCCAAGCGGCTCCTGTCGATCGAGCCCCTCGGCCTGCAGCGACCAGAGCCTGCGGAATACTCCCCCCTCGCGGGCGAGAAGATGCTGGGGTGCCCCGTCCTCGACCACGCGTCCCTGTTCCATGACGATCACGCGATCGAACGCGGCGATCGTCGACAATCGGTGCGCCACGGCGATCACGGTGCGGTTGGCCATCAGCGCGTCCAGGCCGCGCTGGACCTCCAGTTCGGACTGGGTGTCCAGCGCCGATGTCGCCTCGTCGAGCAGCACGATCGGAGCGTCCCTCAGAAACGCACGGGCGATGCCGAGCCGTTGCCGCTGACCGCCGGAAAGGCTGGTCCCCCGCTCGCCGACGACGCTGTCATACCCGTCCGGCAGGTCGGCGATGAAGTCCTCGCAGCCTGCCGCCTTGGCCGCCCGCCGGACCTCGTCGTCGGCAGCCTCCGGCTTGGCCAGGCGGATGTTCTCCAACACCGTCCGGTGGAACAGCAGCACTTCCTGCGGCACGACGGCGAGGGCGGGGGGTAAGCTCGCCTGCGTCACCTGGTCCACCCGCTGCCCGTCGATCCAGATGCTTCCCGCCTGGGGATCGTGGAACCGCTGGATCAACTGCAGCAGCGACGACTTGCCGGCCCCCGATGCGCCGACGATGCCCAGCTTCTGGCCGGACGGCACTTCGAGCGAGACATCGTGGATCACCGGCCGCCGCGCGTCGTAGCCGAAGGTGACGCTGTCGAGCCGGAGCGTTCCATCGCCGACCTTCAGGCGTGGCGCGTCCGGTGCATCCTGCAACGTCTGCGGCACGCCAAGAACATCGAGCGCCTCGCGCAGATAGCTGAACTGCTGGCTGGTATCGATCAACGCCATGGCCAGGTCGCGAGAACCGTGCAGCATGCGGAAGGTCATCGAGCTGATGACGACGACGTCGCCGATCGTCATCGCCCCGATCGACCAGCGATGGATCGCCCAGGCGAGGGTCCCTCCCACCAGGAGCGTCAGGGTGAGGTCGTGGAGGCTCCGCATCCGCTCGACGAAGAACCAGCCTCGCCGTTGCGCGACCGCCTCCTCCACAAGGAAGCCCCGCAGCCGCGACTGCTCGCTCTTTCGCGCGGCGAAGGCTTTGACGACCCACATGTTGCCGAACAGGTCGACCAGCTCGCCACCGACGACGCCGGCGCGTTGCGCGAACGCCTGGTGATGCACGTGTCCCCGCGACCCGATCAGCACCAGTCCGGCGGTGACGACGACGAACACCGACCCCAGGGCGATCGCCAGCCGCATGTCGATCGAGAAGAAGATCACCAGCGCGCCGCCGAACCCGATCAGCGGCGGTGCGATCTCCTGGAAGAGCCGGTGGACGAGCGCGCCGAAAATGCCCGACAATCCCGAGACGCGGTGGGCCAGCGATCCTGCCCGCTGTTTCTGGAAGAACGGCATCTGATGACCGGTGAGATAGTCGACCATGTCGAGCCGGATGCGCACGCCGGAGACGACGGTGACCTGCCCGACCGTCAGCGCCGCGCTGCGCTGCAGGATGCTTTCGAGGCCGACCAACCCGATCAGGGCTGCCAAGGCGGTGTAGACGGAAGCCGCCGCATGTTGACCCGCGGTCATCGCGTCGATCAGCAGCTTCATCGCATATTGCACACCGACCGCGCTTGCGGAGGCGCCGATGACCAGCATGGTCAGTAGGATGAACACCCACGGCCGCTGCGTGACATAGTGGCGAAGAAAGCGGGCTGGGCTGACTAAGAATGGCATGCGGCACTCCCGGACGAAGCACCAACGCTGCAGCGCGGCATAAGTTTGTCTGCCGCGTATCGGAAAGTGAGGTCGAGAGGCTGTGAAACGGCGATGGCGGAGCGGGAGGGATTCGAACCCTCGATACGGTTTTGCCGTATACTCACTTTCCAGGCGAGCGCCTTCGACCACTCGGCCACCGCTCCGCATGCACCGGAAGCGCCGCCCCTAGAGCGGGGCGGCGCCGCGCGCAACCGTTAGGCGCTGGCGCGAGGGCGACCGCCACTCGGACGACCCGGACCACGCCGACGGTCACCACCCTGACCACCGCCGCCCTGGCTGCCGCCCTGACCCCCACCATGGCCACCGCCACCCTGACCGGTGCGGGCAGCGCCGCCGCCCGCGCTGGCGTTGGCGTAGCCGCGGGCCGGTCCGCTGCGGCCGCCGCTGCGTGCCTGGCCGGTCGGCGTCGGCGCGTGCGTCGCGCGGGGGCGGGCGATGCCGCGGGGACCGCGCGGGCGCTCCTCACGGGCCGCGGGATCGGCGCCGATCGCCTTTATGCGTGTCGCGTTGATCTGGTTGGCGCGGGCCATGAAGTCTTCGGGCAGCGGGCTGATCGGGATCTTCTGGCGCGTCACCTTCTCGATATCCTTGAGGTACGCGCGCTCGTCGTCCGCGCAGAAGCTCCAGGCGATGCCGCTCGCACCCGCGCGCGCCGTCCGCCCGATGCGGTGGACGTACTGCTCGGGCACGTTGGGCAGCTCGAAGTTGAAGACGTGGCTCACGCCCGACACGTCGATGCCGCGCGCGGCGATGTCGGTCGCGATCAGCACCTTGACCTCGCCCGACTTGAACTGCGCCAGCGCGCGCTCGCGGTTCGCCTGGCTCTTGTTGCCGTGGATCGCGGCGGCAGGAACGCCGTTGCCCGCCAGCAGCTTCACGACGCGGTCGGCGCCATGCTTGGTGCGGGTGAACACCAGCGCGCGCTCGACGGCCGGGTCGGCCAGCGCGATCGTCAGCAGCGCCTGCTTCTCCGACTGGTTGACGAATGTCACCTGCTGGTCGACGCGCTCGGCGGTCGTGGCGGCGGGCTTCACCGAGACGGTGGCCGGGTCCTTGAGGAACTGGTCAGCCAGCTCGCGGATCGACGTCGGCATGGTGGCCGAGAAGAACAATGTCTGGCGCTGACGCGGCAGCATCCGCACGATCTTGCGCAGCGCGTGGATGAAGCCGAGATCGAGCATCTGGTCCGCCTCGTCGAGGACGAGGATCTCCAAGGCGGCGAGGC
This sequence comes from uncultured Sphingomonas sp., assembly GCF_964237335.1. Classification (NCBI taxonomy): domain Bacteria; kingdom Pseudomonadati; phylum Pseudomonadota; class Alphaproteobacteria; order Sphingomonadales; family Sphingomonadaceae; genus Sphingomonas; species uncultured Sphingomonas sp. The sequence goes on along the minus strand of NZ_CAXSHM010000033.1, from coordinate 9,918 downwards.
TGACGAACCGCTGCTCGATCAGGTCGAGCAGGCGACCGGGCGTGGCGACGAGGATGTCGACACCGCGCGCCATGTCCTGGCGGTTCTTGTTGATGCTGGTGCCGCCGAACACGGTGGCGACGCTCATGCGCGAGAACTGGCCATAGGCGCGGGCGCTCTCGGCGATCTGGCCGGCGAGCTCGCGCGTGGGGGCGAGGACAAGCATGCGGCAATGCGTCGGCAGCACCCGGGTAGCCGCCGCGACCAGCCGCTGGATCGAGGGGAGGACGAACGCGGCGGTCTTGCCGGTGCCAGTCTGCGCGATGCCGAGCAGGTCGCCGCCTTCGAGCACGAGCGGGATCGCGTCGCGCTGAATGGGGGTGGGCGTCTGATAGCCCTTGGCTTCGAGCGCGCGGACGAGGGGCTCGGCCAGGCCGAGATGGGAGAAGGACATGGGTAGAAACTCGCATGGTGCCATGCGCGGGAGCCCCAAGCGGGCACACGGATGGCGTCGGATGACGACACCCCGCGTGACAGGGAAGCCTTTGGTGGATCGAGGCGGAGCCGGCGGCCGGTGAGGGCCGCTATCACGCTGCGTTTCGGTAAGGAGACGCCTCGACGGGCAAGCAAATGCGGTAGAATGTGCGGAAAGTCAAGGTTGAAGCGACTCGCTGCCTGTTTCTCGTCACCCCGGCCTCGAGCCGGGGTCCCGCTACTGCCTTACGTTGCTAAGGCAGCGGGACCCCGGGTCAAGCCCGGGGTGACGAGTAATAGACGGCGAGAAATGACGAAGAACCTCATCCCCGCTCCCTCGCCCGCCCCTCGATCGCGTCCCAGATCAGCCCCGCCACATCCGTGCCGTCGAACCGCTCGATCGCGACGATGCCGGTCGGCGAGGTGACGTTGATCTCGGTCAGCCACTCGCCGCCGATCACGTCGATGCCGACGAACAACAGCCCGCGGCGTTTCAGCTCAGGCCCCATCGCGGCGCAGATCTCGCGCTCGCGGTCCGTCAGCCCGGTCTTTTCCGCCGAGCCGCCGACCGCGAGGTTGCTCCTGATCTCGCCCGCCCCCGGCAGCCGGTTGATCGCGCCCGCGACCACGCCGTCGACCAGCACGATGCGCTTGTCGCCTTTCGCGACGTCCGGAAGGAACGCCTGCACCATGTGCGGCTCGGGCCAGGTCTGGTTGAAGATCTCGAACAGCGCGGACAGGTTCAGCCCGCCTTCCTCCACCTTGAAGATCGCCTTGCCGCCGTTACCGTGCAGCGGCTTGACCACGATCGCGCCATGCTCGGCCAGGAATGCGCGCGCCTCGTCCAGCTCCCGCGTGATGAGCGTCGGCGGCATGTAGCGCGCATAGTCGAGCACCATCACCTTCTCGGGCGCGTTGCGGACGGCTGCGGGGTCGTTGACCACCAGCGTCCGGTCGGCGATCCGCTCCAGCAGGTGCGTCGCGGTTATGTAACCCAGGTCGAACGGCGGGTCCTGCCGCATCAATACAACGTCCACCTGCGCGCCGAGGTCAAGCGCCTGCGGTTCGCCGAATGCGAAATGGTCGCCGACGACGCGCCGGACCGTCACCGGATGCGCGCGAGCCCACAGCCGGCCGCCGGCGGGCAGGGTAGGGTCGGTCGACCAGCTCAGCGCGTCGGCGGTATAGTGGAACAGCCGATGACCGCGCGCCTGCGCCGTCAGCATCAGCGCGAAGGTCGAGTCGCCCGCTATGCCGATGCCGGCGAGCGGGTCCATCTGGACGGCGATGGTGAGGGGCATGGAAGGTCCTTCGGATTGGCTTGTGCGAGCCCTTACCCCTCCGTTCGTTTCGAGCGAAGTCGAGAAACGAGGTGGGGCGGGATGACGGTGTCTCGATTGCGCTCGACACGAACGGGTGAGAGGGGCGCTGCGGCGAAGCCGCGTCGTCGATCCCCGCGTGGCGGGGTCGGCCGCGCTTGTAGGCGTGGCGCGGCGGTGCCGCGCTCTCGCCTACTGCGCGATCCACGCGTTCTCGATGTGCCGCGGCCGCGTGCCGGGGGCGAGCAGGATCACGTCGACGCGGATGTCGTCGCCCGGCCCCGCGTAACGGGACATCAGATACTCGGCCGCCGCCGCGACGCGGGCGAGGCGGCGCTCGTCGATCGCATGGTCGAGCTCGGCGGCGGTGGCGCGCGTCTTCACCTCCACGAACGCGACCAGCGAGCCCTTGCGCGCGACGAGGTCCACCTCGCCCGCCGGCGTGCGCACCCGCCGGTCGAGGATGCGCCAGCCCTTGAGGCGCAGCCACCATCCGGCCAGGCGTTCGCCGCGCCGACCTGCGGTCTCGGCGGCGCGGCGATCGTGAGGGACGCGAGGCATGCGCCAGCGTGGCTTGGCGCGGCGCATGAGGCAAGGCGGGGCGGCGCGCGACGGGCTGGAAGTTTGCGGCGAGCTATGATCTAGCTGCCCCGCGGCGCTGTCGCATCCGGCCGGGCCGCACCCCTATCGAGAGGAGTCACGCATGACCAAGTTCCTTGCCGCCCCGATGATCGCAGCCTTGGCGCTCGCCGCCGGCCTGCCGGTGGAGGCGCAGACGACCGTCAAGACGAGCGTCAGCCACTCGACCAAGACGAGCGACGGCGTGCCGACGCAGACGACCAAGGTGACGCACGTCCTCAAGCGTCGCACGCATCGCCCCAAGAAGATCCTGGGCGTGAAGATCGGCCACAAGACGGTGACGCGCAAAGTGGTGCGCAAGACCACCACGGCCGCCGACGGCAGCGTGAGCACGCAGGTGAAGACCTCGCACTGAGCCGTTGCGCTGAAGGGCTAGACGGCGACGTCAGTCGGGCGTCGCCGCCTTCAGCGTCAGCGCGCGTGCATAGAGCAGGCGGCGGTCGAGGCCGAGGCGCTTCGCCACCTCGCCCGCCGCCTTGGTCACCGGCAACCGCGTCAGCGCCTCGGCCAGCGCCGCGTCGGCATCCTCCGCGCTGGCCGCCGCCGGCTCGCCCGGCGGCGCCACGACCACGACGATCTCGCCCTTTGGGGCCGCGTCCGCATAGCGCGCCGCCAGGACGGACAGCGTGCCCGTCACCGCCTCCTCGAACTTCTTGGTGATCTCGCGCGTCACCGCCGCCTCGCGGTCGCCCAGCCCCTCAGCCAGCGCCGACAGGCACGCGGCCAGCCGCGGCCCGCTCTCGTACAGCACCAGCGTCGCGCGGACGGACGCCACCTCCGCGATCGCCGCCGCCCGCGCGCCGGCCTTGGACGGCAGGAAGCCCAGGAACAGGAACCGGTCCGTCGGCAGCCCGGCCAGCGTCAGCGCCGCGACCGCTGCGCACGGGCCGGGGATCGTCACCACCGCATGCCCGGCCGCGCGCGCGTCGCGGACCAGCTTGTAGCCGGGATCAGAGATCAGTGGCGTGCCCGCGTCCGACACCAGCGCCACCGCCTCGCGCGCCAGCCGTGCGACGAGGCCGGGCCGCACCTGATCGGCATTGTGGTCGTGATACGGCTGCATCGGCCGCTTGAGCCCGAGGTGGTGGAGCAGGCCTCCGGTGACACGGCTGTCCTCCACCGCGACCAGGTCGGCGCGCGCGAGCACGTCCCGTGCCCGGGTGGACAGATCGCCGAGATTGCCGATCGGCGTCGCGACGATGTAGAGGCCTGGCGGTAGAGGATCCACGAGGGGGTATCATGGCAGAGGCGGCAGGTCCGGCGCAACGGCGCACGGGTCGGGTTGGGCGTCGGATCGCGGGGCTGGCGGTGCTGGTCGCGCTGGCGGCGTGCAACACGGTGGTGCCGCGCGCGCCGATCGACCGCAGCCCGCCGCCGCCCGCCCGGGGCCCGCGCCTTCCGCCGCCCAGTCCGGGCGTCGACACCGGCGTGGTGCAGGATGCCGAGCGCCACCGCGTCGCGCTGCTGGTGCCGCTGACGGGCCGCAACGCCGCGTTGGGGCAGAGCCTGGCCAACGCGACCCAGCTCGCGTTGCTCGACACCGGCAATGCGCAAGTGCGGATCACCACCTATGACACCGGCGCGGGAGCTGGCGCGGCGGTGAGCCACGCACTGGCCGACGGGGCGCAACTGATCCTCGGGCCGTTGCTGGCGGAGGATGTGCGCGCCGTGGTGCCCGCCGCGCGGGCGGCGCATGTGCCGGTGGTGAGCTTCTCCAACGACGCGAGCGTCGCGGGACCGGGATCGTATCTGCTCGGCTATGCGCCCGCGCAGTCCGTCGACCGCGTCGTGGGCTTCGCGCGGACGCACGGCGTCGCGAGCTTTGGCGCGCTGGTGCCCAATGCGCTATACGGCCAGCGCACGTCGACGGCGTTTCTGCGCGCGGTCGAGGCGGACGGCGGCAAGGTGATCGCGATGCAGACGTTCGACCGCGCGACCGGCGGGATCGCCGCGGCGTCGGCGACCCTGGTCAAGAAGGGCCCGTACGACGCGGTGCTGGTGGCGGACAGCGGCGCCAATGCGGCGGTCGCCGGCCCGGTGCTGAAGCGCGGCGGGACGCCGTTGCATCTGCTCGGCACCGAATTGTGGAACTCGGAAGCCACGCTCGCCAGCCGCCCGGCGCTGAACGGCGCCTGGTTCGCCAGCGTCTCCGACACGCTGTACCGCCAGTATCGCACCAAATACCGCGCGCGCTTCGGCGCCGACCCGTATCGGTTGTCGAGCCTGGGCTACGACTCGGTCCTGCTGGTCGTCCGCATCGCGCGCGACTGGCCCGTGGGCGCGGCGTTCCCGGAAGGCCGGCTGCGCGACCGCGGCGGCTTCTCCGGCATCGACGGCGCCTTCCGCTTCGGCCGCGACGGCGTGGCGGAGCGCGCGCTGGAGGTCCACGAGGTGCGCGGCGGCAAGGTGGCGACCGTCAGCCCGGCGCCGCTAGGGTTCGAGGACCGGTAGCGGCTGTCAATTGATGGGATGTCCCACCCGGCAAGCTACTGCAAAACCACGACGGCGCGAAAAGTAGGTAACAGTAGGTAACACCAAAACGCGTTTTGTGGCGAGTCTGGTTACTGGTGACGAGCGACAGGCTATCGGCCAGCCGGCGAGGATGGGGAGCGTGACGATGCGAAAGACCGAGCCCCGAGCGTCTCACGGCATCTCCAACATCGCAAGTGAGTGGTGCTCGTCCACGTCGAATGTCCTCAGTTGGTGGAAAGCGGCCACTAGGTGGCCCAGCCCTTTGCCCGACGAGCCCGGAAGCAGGTACTGTCTATCATGCCCCGTTCGATCTTGTTGACTGGCAGCGTAGCGCCAGCGGCGCGGGCCTCGAGTGCCGCTTCTACCTCGGTGATATTGCGGTACCGTCCGGACTTGGCAAGCTCATGTGCGAGCGCAAACCAGTCTCCTTGCTCCTTCCCGTGGCCCATGTCGCCGAAACTGCGCCATCAAGCGGATGTCCGCAACTGGGCGCTGCCCGCCACTCCGGACGCATGTGCGCCCGTCTCACCCCGTCACCACCTCCGGCAGGATCGCGTCCAGCAGCAGCGCGCCCGCCTCGCGCACGCGCAACCGGTCGCCGTCGCGGGCGAGGAAGCCTTGCGCTTCCAGCCGGTCGACCGCGCGCCAGTCGATCGGCGCCACCCCGCCGGCCAGCGCGGCGACGCGCGCCACGTCGACGCCTTCGCGCAGGCGCAGCCCCATCAGCAGCGCCTCCGTCGCGCGGTCGTGGGGGGATAGCGGCTCCTCCGCCTCGATCCCGTGGCCGTTGCGGTCGACCGCCGCCAGCCAGTTCTCGGGCTTGCGGCGCCGTGTGACGGCGAGGCCCCGCCCGTCGCGATCCGTGCGCCGCCCGTGCGCGCCCGGGCCGACGCCGGCATAGTCGCCATAGCGCCAGTATGTCAGGTTGTGGCGGCTCTCCGCGCCGGCCCGCGCATGGTTGCTCGTCTCGTATGCCGGCAGCCCGGCCGCGCGCATCATCGCGCGGGTCGCCTCGAACAGGTCGGCGGCCGCGTCGCCGTCGGGCAGCACCAGCCGCCCCGCCGCGGCCTCGGTCGCGAAGCGCGTGCCGGGCTCGACGGTGAGCTGGTACAGCGACAGATGCTCGGTGCCCAACGCCAGCGCACGGGCGAGTTCCGCCTCCCAGGCCGCGAGCGACTGGTCCGGGCGCGCGGTGATGAGGTCGAACGACACGCGCCCGAAACAGCCTTGCGCCACGTCCAGCGCCGCCAGCCCTTCGCCCACGTCGTGCGCCCGGCCGAGGAAGCGCAGCGCTGCGTCGTCGAGCGCCTGGAGCCCGAGGCTCACCCGGTTGACGCCGGCGGCCGCGAGGTCGGCGAAGCGCGCGGCCTCGACGGACGAGGGGTTCGCCTCCAGCGTGATCTCGACATTGGGCGCGAGCGGCCAATGCCCGGCCGCCGCATCGAGCACCGCCGCCACCGTCTCGGGCGGCATCAGCGATGGGGTGCCGCCGCCGAAGAACACCGATCCCAGCCGCCGTCCCCCGGGTTCATTGGCCGACAACTGCGCCGCCTCGTGCGCCAGGTCGGCGAGCAACGCCGCCCGCCACCGCGCCTGATCGACGCCCGCGCGGACATGGCTGTTGAAGTCGCAATAGGGGCATTTGGACACGCAGAACGGCCAGTGGACGTAGAGCGCGAGGTCCGTCATCGCGCCGATATGGCGATGCTCCCCCAGAAAGGCCACCGGCCGGCGATCCTCCCGGCGATCCTCCTCCTGTTGGCGATGGCGGGGTGCGCGCGGGAGGAGGGGCCGAAACGCGTGACGGAACCGCGCCTCACGCAAGCGCCCGCGCCGCGCGGGGCCGCGCTGCTGAGGCGCGCGATGCTGGAGGCGCACACCGCCGCGCGGGCCGTGGTGGGCGAACCGCCGCTCGTGTGGGACGATCGGCTGGCGGCGGATGCGCAGGGCTATGCCGACACGCTGGCGCGATCCGGCCGGTTCGAACATGCCGACCAGCCGCAGGGCCCAGGCCGCGAGGGCGAGAACCTGTGGACCGGCACGCGCGAGGCGTATCGCTATGACGAGATGGTGGCCGCCTGGGCGGCGGAGCGGGCGGACTTCGTCGACGGGATCACGCCCGCGTTCAGCCGCACCGGGCGCTGGGAGGACGTCGCCCACTATACGCAGATGATCTGGCGGGGGACGACCGCGATCGGCTGCGCGACCGCGAGCGGGCGGCGGGACGACTATCTGGTATGCCGCTACGCGCCGGCAGGGAATGTGGTGGGCGAGCGGGCGTACTAGGGCGTTTGCGCTGCACCTCCCCTCTTCCGTTCAGGCTGAGCTTGTCGAAGCCCTGCCCTTTTCTGAGGAAGAAGGACAGCCGCCTGCAGCGTCGCTCACGACAGGCTTCGACAAGCTCAGGGTGAACGGAGCAGGGATTGAGGCCGAAGGCTACTCACCACCTGCCGCGCCACGCCCGCCATCCACGCTTCCACCTCGCCCAGCGGACAGGTGAAGCCTGCCGCATAGGTCGCGACGAGGATCGGCGCGCCGGCGGGCGGGATCAGCGCGCCCAGGTCCACCACCGCGCCGCGTGGTCCATGCGGGCCGTCGGTGAGATCGTGGTCCCGCGTGCCGGTGCGGTGGGCGATGCGCCAGCCGGTGGGCAGCCCGGCCTTCAGCCGCGCCTCGCCGACGCGGCAGCCGAGCATCCAGCCCATCAGCCGCTCGCGCGAGGCGAGCGACAGGATGTCGCCGTACAGGAAGCGCCGGAGGTCGGCGATGGCGGCGATCGGCGTGGTCGTGTCGCGCGGGTCGCCGAGCGGGACGAGGTTGTTGGTCGGCTCGAACCGGTCGCAGCGGGTGACCGCGTCGCCATGCCCGCGCAGCCAGGCGGTGAGCGCGCCCGGGCCGCCGACGCTGCGCAGCAGCAGGTTCGCGGCGGCATTGTCGCTGACCGCGGTGATCGCCTCGGCAAGCGCCGCCACGGTCATCTCGGCATGCGGTCGCCCGGCGAGCGCGGCGGTGGTGGTGGGGGAGGCTTGCAGCAGGTCGGACGGTCCGAAGCCGATCCGCCGGTCGAGCCGCTCCAGCCCGCGATCGGTGCGCCACGACACGAAGGCGGCGAGCAGCCATTTGAAGCTGGAGCACATCGGCATCCGCCGATCGGGCGCATGGCCCAGCCGCCGGCCGCTCCCCAGGTCCAGCGCCGCCCAGGCGACGAGCGCGTCCAGGCCGAGCGCGGGGGCATCGCTCGCGGCGAGCGCCGGCGCGGCGATGGCGAGCGCTGCACCACCTGCCAGCACGTCGCGCCGCCGCATCAGAAGACTGCCGCGACCAATTGCCGGAACGCGTCCGCGCGGTGGCTGATCGCGTGCTTCTCGGCCGGGTCAAGTTCGGCGTAGCTGCGCGTGTCGCCCAGCGGCACGAAGACGGGGTCGTAGCCAAAGCCCACCTTGCCCCGCGGTGGCCAAGTGAGCGACCCGTCGGCGCGGCCCTCGAACCACGCGACGTGCCCGTCGGGCCAGGCGAGCGCCAGGACGCAGACGAAGTGCGCGGCGCGGCTCGCGTCCGGGCCTTTCGCCGCGAGCGCGTCCTCGACGCGGCGCATCGCGAGGTTCCAGTCGCGACTGCCGTCCGCCGTCTCCGCCCAGTTCGCGGTCCGCACGCCGGGATCGCCACCCAGTGCCTCGACGCACAGGCCGGAATCGTCGGCCAGCGCCGGGAGCCCGGACAGGTCGGCGGCCGATCGTGCCTTCAGCTCGGCGTTGGCGAGGAAGGTCGTGCCGGTCTCGTCGGGCTCGGGCAGGTCGAGCTCGGCGGCCGACACGGCGTCGATCCCGTACGGCTCCAGCAGCGCCCTGATCTCGCGCACCTTGCCCGCATTGTGGCTGGCGATGACCAGCCGCCCGGGCGCGAGCTTGCGGATCGCCTGGGGCGCGACCTCGCTCACGATACCGCGCGCTCCTGCGCCGCGAAGATGTCCGCGCAGCCGATGCGGGCGAGGCGCAGCAGGCGGAGCAGCGCCTCCTCGTCATAGGTCGCGCCCTCGGCGGTCGCCTGCACCTCGGCGATGTGGCCGTTCTCCAGCAGCACGAAGTTCGCGTCGGCGTCGGCGGCGGAGTCCTCGGGGTAGTCGAGGTCGAGCACCGGCGTTCCCTGGAAGATGCCGCACGAAACGGCGGCGACCTTCTGCCGGATCGGATCGGCGGTCAGCTTGCCGGTCGCCATCAGGCCATTGATGGCGAGCCGCAGCGCCACCCAAGCGCCGGAAATCGACGCGGTGCGCGTGCCGCCGTCGGCCTGGATCACGTCGCAGTCGAGCACGATCTGGCGTTCACCTAGGGTTTTCATGTCGGTGACTGCGCGCAGTGATCGCCCGATCAGCCGCTGGATCTCCTGCGTGCGGCCGGACTGCTTGCCCTTGGCCGCCTCACGCGAGCCGCGGGTGTGGGTGGCGCGGGGCAGCATGCCATATTCGGCGGTGACCCAGCCCTCGCCCTTGCCGCGCAGGAACGGCGGCACCTTTTCCTCGACACTGGCGGTGACGAGCACTTTCGTGTCGCCGAAGCCGACGAGCACGGAGCCCTCGGCATGGCGGGTGAAATGCGGCTGGATGCTGATCGCCCGCATCTGATCGGGCGCGCGGCCGGAGGGGCGCATAGGGTTTCTTCTTTCTGTGTTCTGTGACTGTTCGGGCCATCCCAACACCGTTCGTGCTGAGCTTGTCGAAGCACCGTCCTTCCTCTCGAAGAAAGGCAGCCCTTCGACAAGCTCAGGGTGAACGGGGTAGGGATCAGCCTGAGCGGGGTAGGATGTCGGGCTGTGCTTAGTGTGAAGCGGGCAGGGGCGCCAGAAGGGAGACGGGCGATGCGGGCGGTGATGGTCAAGGTCGGGATCGGGACGGCGACGCTGATGCTGGCGGGCTGCGGCCACCTGCCGTTTGGGCATCGCGCGGTGCCGCGTGGCGGTGAGACGATTGCGTACGAGCGACAAGGGGGACTGTCCGGATTTCCGTGTGTGGGCGGGCATAATGGGTACGAGGAGTTCC
>NZ_CAXSHM010000032.1:0-37176 GCF_964237335.1 uncultured Sphingomonas sp. | reverse complement strand
CGCGCTACCTCACCGCCGGGCGCCCCTGCCGCGCAGCGGCTTCGTGCTCTGGGTCGTCCTGCCCGCGGGCTGGGTGACGGAGGCGTGCTCATGGTCGAGGCGGCTTGACGGGGCTGAACCGAGGGCTGCACAGACGGGCATGGCCTTCTCCCTTCATGCCGCGATCATCCCGTCTCAGGCGCAAATCCTGCGTGCCTCCGCTGCTCTGATCGACAAGGCCGAGGCGTTCTGCGCCGAGCGCAGCATTTCGCCGGACACCCTGATCCAGGAGCGGCTTGCCGAGGACATGCTGCCCTTTGCCTACCAGGTGAAGTCGATGGCGGTGCACTCGCTCGGCGCCATCGAGGGCGTGCGCAAAGGGGTGTTCGGGCCCGATCTGACGCCGCCGCCGTCCGATTTCGCCGGGCTGAAAATGCGCCTCGCCGAGGCGCTTGCCGGCCTGGAGGCAATCGACCCGGCGGAGATCGACGGCTTTCTCGGCCGCGACATGCGCTTCGAGTTCGGTGAGCGTCGCATCGAGTTCGTGGCGGAGGAGTTCCTGCTCTCTTTCTCGCAGCCGAATTTCTACTTCCATGCCACCACCGCGTACGACATTCTACGCTGGAAGGGATTGCCGATCGGCAAGCGCGACTTCGCGGGAACGCCACGCGTGAAGCGCTAAGCGCTTAGATCTCACGTTGCGGCCTGCTTCGGAGCAGACGGCTGATTCGGGCCGCAAATCAAATTCGAATGAACGTCCAATACCCCGGGCGCAAGACGGCCCTGAGTGGCTGCCGTTGGGTGAGAGACCCCATCGGAGGGCTTGCTCACGGGCTCGATTTCAGTACGCTCGTTGACCAAGCGTTAGCTCGCGTGCATTCCGCGACTCGGACTCCATAAATCCGATAAAATCAACAGCGAAGGATTCTGACGGTATCCTTGACGGTATCTCCTTTTTTTCAGGCCGAGTAAGGTATGGAAAATCAACGCGTTACGGGGTCAGGAAACAATCGAGTGGGAGTGACGGGAAACGGCGGCAAACGGCGTTCATAGCGTAACTTCGGCGGGGTAACGCAGGCCGTTCGACATGCTGGTACGGAGTGCAAGATCAAATGCACCATCAAGCAGGCTTGGCCCGGATCGCCTTGGCGGTGGCCCATGCGGTCGGCAAACCAGCGGGGTCCTCGGTCACGTCGAGGTAGCCTCCTCGAGCTAGAGCGGCTGAATGAGCGGCGTGAACTCGGCGAAGATCGCGTGGATCCTGCGCGACGCCGCCTTGTAGAGGTCGAACCGCGGCGGCAAATGAGGTCAGGGCAGCGCCGTATTGCGGTGACCGAGGGCACGGCAGAGCGCATCTCGATGCGCGCGGCTTACAGCTGGCCGCCGCGACTACGCCGCGCGCCGCGGCATAGCCCACTGCTATCGGCCGACCACGCAGGGCCGGATCATCGCGCTGCTCTACGGACGCAAAGAACGCGTCCATGTCGACATGGACGACCTTGCGAGTCGATCCGCTTGCCATCGCCAGTCAGTGCAACGGCAGCGAACGAACGTGGAACATGCGATCGGCAATGCCGACGCGCTTCCAGTCCCGCGATCAGTTCCCACGGCTCTGCGGATCGCATCCGCTGGCATCAGGCGCCAGGCCAGCGACATGCCGCGCAACTGCTACTATCAGGGACCGCCGATCGACCATTTCGACGGCGTTCGCTTCTTCAACCCGGGACAGCCGTCCACCGATCGAGGGCTGCCGGCATGCTGCGCTGGAAGCTGGCCGGTGCCGGCCGCGACAAGCTGCTCCATCGCCTCGACCGTATCGGCGAGCGGCACGGTCTCGCGCCAGTGCAGCAGGTAGAGGTCGAGCCGGTCGGTGCCGAGCCGCTGCAGGCTTGCCTCACACGCGCGAGCCAGCCGCTGGCGGGAGGCGTTCTGGGGATAGGCTTTGCCGACCCGGAACATTTGGTCGCGTATGCCCTCGATCGCCTCACCGACGAACCGCTCGGACTGGCCGTCGGCATACATTTCGGCCGTGTCGATCAAGGTCAGGCCGAGCTCGACGCCCGCCCGCAGGGCGGCGATCTCTTGCGAGCGGCGATCGGGCTTCTCGGCCATCATCCACGTGCCCTGATCGAGCGCGGGAACGGTCGCGCCGTCGGGAAATCTCATCGTTTTCATGGCCACTCAACGTGCCATGCTGCTTTCCGGACCATCCACCAAGCCTCCGGCCCAGAGATGGAGACAGAGGATGCGGGTCAGGGTCTCCATACAGCAACCAAGTCAGGAAACGCGCATCGGGTCGACGCATTCGATGGTGGAGGCGTCCAAGGCGATGGCCTCCCGTGCCCCACGGTTCTTCCCCTTAACCTATGTAAATCGCTGCTTTTTAATTGAACTGACCACGCGATTGGAGGTTGAAACGATCGAAAGATCGCCGACCAAAGGGTGTGCACGACCTGTTTGCGATCCCGGAACGACGGCGACAAACGAGAAGCCGATAATTCAAGAAAGGAATGTCTATGCCCGCCCATGTCCAGACCCTGACCTTGGCCGACGCCAGGCGGATCATCGCCGCCGGTGAAGCCGCGGCGGAGAAGATCGGCGTCCCCTACAATCTCGCCGTCGTTGATGCGGGCGGAAACCTAATCGCGCACGTCCGCATGGACGGCACGTGGCTCGGCTCGATCGATATCGCCGTGCATAAGGCATGGACTGCGCGCGCATTCGACATGTCGACCGAGGATCTTGCGAAGATGGCGCAGTCGGGCAAGCCGCTGTTTGGTATCGACAGCACCAATCACGGCAAGGTGGTGATCTTCGGCGGCGGCGTGCCGATCAAGTCGGGCGGTGCGGTGATCGGGGGCGTCGGCGCGAGCGGCGGCACGTTCGATCAGGATGTCGAGGTGGTCGAAGCCGCCGCCGCAGTACTGGGCGAGGCGTGAAAATCGCGCTCAAGCCGCTCGCCGAGCAGGTCATCGTCATAACCGGCGCCAGTTCCGGCATCGGGCTGGTGACTGCAAAGCTGGCAGCAGAGCGGGGGGCGAAGGTGATGCTTGTCGCGCGCAATGAAGGGTCGTTGCAGGAAGCGGTCGAAGCCATCGCCACCGCCGGTGGACATGCCGACTACGCCGTTGCCGATGCCGGTGACATAACCGCCGTTGGCGCTGCCGCCGACCGAACGGTGGCTCGGTTCGGCCGTATCGACACCTGGGTCAGCGACGCCGGCACGGCGATCTACGCCAAGCTGGTCGATACGCCGCTCGATGAGCATGAGCAGCTGTTCCGCACCAACTATTTCGGCACCGTGCACAGTGCGCTCACCGCCTATCATCACCTGCGCGAGACGGGCGGCGCATTCATTGCGATCGGCTCGATCGCGTCGGATCTGCCTTCCCCGATCCTCAGTGCCTATTCGGCGTCGAAGCACGCGGTAAAGGGCTTCGTCGATGCGCTGCGCATGGAGTTCACCGCTGATCGCGTCCCGATCGCCGTCACGCTGATCAAGCCTTCCGGCATCGACACGCCGATCGCGCAGCACGCCGCCAACCACGTCGATGGCGAGGCGCTGATCCCGCCACCGGTCTACGACCCGACGCTGGTCGCAGAAGCGATCCTCGATGCGGCCGAGCATGTCCGACGAGATATCACCGTTGGGGGCGCGGGTCGTCTGCAGGTGCTGCTGGGCACGCACCTCCCGGCGGTGCTGGACCGGTTCTCGGGCGTGCTCGAACGGACGATGTCGAATCCGACGCAATCGGCGACGCGCGACACCAGCATCTTCGCACCGACCCAGCACGGCCAGGAACGCTCCGGTCGGCAACCCGGCCGCCGCTTCAGCCTCTACACCGCCGTCGAGCGCCATGCCGCGCTCATCGGCGGCGTGACACTGGTCGCGGCGCTAGGCGCGGCGGCACTCGTCTCACGATCGAACTTCAGGAAACGCCGATGAGCAAGCTGACCAGCGATTTCTTCGTCGAGCGGCTGAAGGCATGGGGCGTCACGCGCATCTACGGTTATCCAGGCGATGGCATCAACGGCGTGCTCGGTGCCTTGCAGCGCGCCGAGAAGAATGGTGCCGGCATCGAGTTCATTCAGGTCCGCCATGAGGAGATGGCGGCATTCATGGCGACAGCGCACGCCAAGTTCACCGGTGAACTCGGCGTCTGCCTGTCGACTGGCGGGCCGGGGGCGACCCATCTCATCACCGGGCTCTACGACGCCAGGTCGGATCACATGCCGGTGCTTGCGATTGCAGGGCAAGCGGAGACGACGGTGCGCGGCGCCAGCTATCAGCAGGAGCTGAACCTCGATCGGATGTTCGCCGATGTCGCGGAGTTCGTGCAGGAGGCCGCCGCGCCCGCGCAGGTGCGCCACCTTGTCGATCGCGGCGTGCGCATCGCGGTGGCGCGGAACGGCGTGACCGTGCTCGTCCTGCCCAAGGACGTGCAGGATGAGGCGTGGGAGGAGCCGAAGCGAGCGCATGGCTTCACCCGTTCGGGGCCGGGCTATCAACGGCCGCACGTCCTCCCGTACGATGTCGACCTTCGCCGCGCCGCGGACATCCTCAACGCGGGCAAGAAGGTCGCCATCCTGATCGGCGCGGGCGCGCGCGGCGCCGCCGCCGAAGTAGTGCAGGTCGCAGAGACACTGGGTGCCGGCGTTGCCAAGGCGCTGCTCGGCAAGGACGTACTACCCGATGATCTGCCGTTCGTTACCGGCGCCATCGGGTTGCTCGGCACCAAGCCGTCGTCGGACATGATGGACGGTTGCGACACGCTGCTGATGATCGGTACCGGCTTTCCCTGGGCCGAGTTCCTGCCGCCGGACGGACAGGCGCGCGCGGTGCAAATCGATATCGATCCGGCGATGCTCGGGCTTCGCTATCCGGTCGAACTCAATCTGCACGGGGACGCGGCCGAAACGCTGCGCGCCCTGCTGCCGCTGCTGAAGCGGCAGCAGGACCAGTCGTGGCAGGACGACATCGTCGAGCAGATGGAGAAGTGGCGCGAGACGCTGAGGGAGCGGGCGATGGCATCGGCCACTCCGGTCAACCCGCAGCGCGTGGTCTACGAAATGTCGCCGCTGCTACCCGCCGATGCGATCGTAACCTCCGATTCCGGCTCCTGCGCCAACTGGTACGCACGCGATTATCAGGTGAAGGCGGGCCAGCGCGCGTCGCTGTCGGGCGGCCTCGCCTCGATGGGGGCGGCGGTGCCTTACGCCATCGCTGCCAAGTTCGCGCATCCGACGCGGCCAGTCGTCGCGCTGGTCGGCGACGGCGCGATGCAGATGAACAACATGGCGGAGCTCATCACCATCCAGAAATATTGGCGGCGCTGGGCCGATCCGCGGTTGATTGTGTGCGTGTTCAACAATCAGGATCTCAATGAGGTGACTTGGGAGCAGCGGGTGATGGAGGGCAATCCGCGTTACGAGGCGTCGCAGGATCTGCCCGATGTCCCCTACGCGAAGTTCGCCGAGCTGCTGGGCCTGACCGGCATCTTCGTCGATACGCCCGAAGCGTTGGCGGGCGCCTGGCGTCAGGCGCTCGCGGCCGACCGGCCGGTCGTGCTGGAGGTTAAGACCGATCGCGAGGTCGCGCCGCTGCCGCCGCACGTCACCCTCGTACAGGCGAAGGCGTTCATGTCATCGCTAGCAAAGGGGGATCGCGGCGCGGGCCAGGTGATCGCGGATACGGCGCGCCAGCTTGTCGGCGAACTCCTGCCGCACAAGGAACAGTAATGAGCGATATAGAAACCTCGAGCGCAGCAAGGATCGTGACAGGTGCCGCAGCAGGCCCGATCGTTGGGTTCGTCGCTTCATTGGCCATGGATCGGTTCCAGGCACTGGCTCGGCCATCGTCCGACAAGGAAAAGGAACCCGCGACGCAGCAGCTGCAAGGTTCCTCCCGCCCTACAACCCCCACTTCAACCCGATCGAGAAGGCCTTTGCTCGCCTCAAGGCCATGCTCCGCAAAGCCGGCGAACGGACCGTCTCCGGCCTGTGAAACCTCATCGACAAGCTGGTCGATTTCTTCCAGCCGCAGGAGTGCGCCAACCACTTCAGCTCCGGCGGGCACGACCCAGACTGAAAAGAATCCGCTCTAAAACCTGGGCTATCCCGCCGACAACTCAGGTGAGGCTCTCAAGCGCGTTTGATTCTTCCGGCGAGTTCGCCTTGTTTGTGGTCGTGAACGAGCCTGATAAGCGAATGCTCATCCCATCCACGTGCCCTCCGACCGTGGACACCGCCTAGTCCCGGAACGTCAACGCGCCGCATCAGGCATGCTTGGTCAGGAGCACGTCGAGCCTGTCGATGTTCGCCGGGCTCGCCAGCACGGCGTTGGAGCGTTCCATCAGCAACGCGGCACCCTTGCCGCTCAGATGCGCCTCCCGTGCGGCCTCGTTCGGGAAGGTCTCGAAGATCTCGAACGTCGATTCGGTGCGGCGCAGGCCAAACCACGGCCGCGTTCCCACCTCGTGGCGCACCTCGTCGAGGATGCCCTGCAACAGGCTCTCCACCTCCGCTTCCTTGCCGGCGCGCGCTTTCAGTGTGATGTGCAGAGCCTTGGCGGTCGAGCTGCCGCTGGTTCCGCCAAGGTGCGCGGGAAGATGCGGACGACGACGCCAGCCGGCGAACAACAGTGCGCCGACACCGAGCGCGGCGGCGCCTATCGCCAGCGGCTTGGTCGGATCTAGCTTGCGGTCAGCCGAGCCCGGCTCGGACAGCCCGCGATGGATCTGCGCGGCGGCGCGATCGGGCAGCAGGTCGGCGATGGCGCCCATCACCTTGTTCTTCGCAGTCGGGATCACCTTGTCCTTGCCCGCCATCAAGGCGTCGAAGCCCGCCTTTGCGACGATCGCCGGATCATCCTTCGGAGCAGGACCGGCGCGGGTATCCATCATGTCTGCGCGCTTGAAGAAGTTGGTCTCCGTCAGGCTAGGCATCAGCACCGTCACCGTGACGCCGCTGTCCTTGAGTTCGTTGCGCAGCGCCTCGCCGAACCAGCGCAGGAACACCTTGGTGCCGCCATAGATCGCCTCGAACGGATCGGGCATCGTGCCCGCGATCGACGAGGTCAGCAGGATCTTGCCGGCGTCGCGCACGACCATGTCTTTCAGCACCAGCTTGGTGAGCTGCACCGCCCCGCGGACGTTAAGATCAACCATCTTGAGTTCAGTCTGGAGATCGGTCTCCAAGAACGGGCCGCCGAGACCGATGCCGGCATTGACGCACAGCGCGTCCACCGCGCGCCCGCGGAGCGTGCCGTGTAGTCCGGCGACCGCGTCCTCACGCGACAGGTCGGCGGCATGGATATCGACGGTCGCGCCGCTCGACCGGAGATCGCGCGCGGCCTCCTCCAAATGGACGCGATCCTCGGCCGCGATCAGCAGGTCGTAGCCGTTGGTGGCGAACTGGCGGGCAAGCTCCAGCCCGATGCCGTTGGAGCCGCCGGTGACGACGGCGAAAGGGCGCGTGCTCATGATCTGTGTCTCCGCGATATCATGCAACAGGGTTCAGGCGGCGGGTTGCAGTTCGACCTTGATCCAGCCGGGCTGGCGCTCGTCGAACGCCTTGTAGGCGTCGATCGCGTCGGTCATGGGCTCGGTCTGGGTGAGGATCTTCTGCGGGTCGAGGCGGCCGGCGAGGACGTGCTCGATCAGCACGTCATAGTAGCGGCGATGGTTGGCGTTCCCCATGCGCAGCGTCACGTTCTTGTTCATCGCCATGCCGATCGGGAAGCTGCGGTCGGTCGGCGGGTAGACGCCGATGATCGCGATCGTACCGGCCTTGGCGACGCACTCGACCGCCCAGTCGAGCACCTGGCTCGGATTGTCGCCGGCGATGAAGTGAGTGCCGAACTTACGCGCGGCCGGCTCGATCAGATATTGCTCAAGCTTCTCCTTCGCCTTGCCAAGCATGCCCGGTTCATCGGGGCCGCCATGCGCGTGCTGCGCGTCCACGCCGACGGCGTCGATGACGCGGCGCGCGCCGTCGCCGTCGGTCAGCTTGAGCACCGCATCGGGCACGTCGACTTCGTCCATGTTGATGATCTGCGCACCCTGGCGTTCGGCCATCGCCAGCCGATCGGGCAGCCGGTCGACCGCGATCACCCTGCCGCCCATCAGCAGCGCCGACGCGATCGCCATCTGGCCGACGGGTCCACAGCCGAACACAAGCACGTGATCGCCCTGCTCGATCTCGGCGAGGTCCGCGCCGAACCAGCCGGTCGGCAGGATGTCGCTCATCAGGATCGCCTGATCGTCGCTGATCGCATCCGGGATCGGCACTAGATTGGCGTCGGCCCAAGGCACGCGTGCCTTTTCCGCCTGCAACCCCTTTAGGCCGCCTGCCGCTTCCGGGCCGCCGAAGAACGATGTCCCCGCCCGCTTGCCCATCGGGTTGGCGTTGTCGCACTGGGCAAAATAGCCCTTGGCGCAAAACTGGCAGGTACCGCAGCCGACCGTCGACGGGATGATCACCCGCTGGCCGACCTTGATGTGCCGCACTTCGCTGCCAACCGCCTCGACGATGCCGACGCCTTCATGGCCAAGGATTTGGCCCTTCTTCATGCCGCTGAACGTGCCGCGGATGAAATGGAGGTCCGTGCCGCAGATAGCAGACGCGGTGAGACGAACGACCGCGTCCTTGCCGTCCTCGATCGCGGGCTCCGGCACATCATCGACGCGAATATCGCCGATGGCGTGAAATACGACGGCTTTCATGGCGATTTTCCCAATTCAATGTGTTGGGCATGAACCGCGCGGGACAGGTATAGTTGCCTCACTACGGGACATTTCGAGCGGTGAGGCGTTCGGACTGTGCGCCTCTTTTCAGAGACTTAACGTAGATCAGGAGCCATAATGCGGCTGAGCCCACTCGCCTCCACGGAGCTCGCTCCCGAGCTCCGTGCCGTACATGATGACATGGCGCAGGAGATCGCGAAGCACCTTAAGGGCTTTGTGTCGAAGCGCGATGACGGCGCCTTGGTCGGGCCGTTCGCACCGATGCTGCGCTTCCCGCAGTTCGGGCAGCCCGCCTGGACTTACACGAAGGCGCTAATCGAGAACTCCAAGCTGCCAAAGCCGGCGCACGAGGTCGCGATCCTGGTTACCGGCGCGCGCTTCAACTCGCGCTACGAGCTCTACGCGCACGAGCAGGTCGCGGATCAGGCGGGGCTGTCCGAGACCAAGATCGCGACGATCGCCGCCGGCCAGCGGCCTGCCGACCTCACGGACGAGGAGGGCGCCGCCTATGATGTTGCGGCGGCGCTGGCCGGCGGCAAGGGCCTGCCGGAATCTACCTATCAGCGGGCATTGCGCGCGTTTGGCGACGAGCAGATGGCCGAGCTGGTCTATCTGATCGGCGGCTACTGCCTCGTGTCGGTACTCCTCAACGCCTATGACATGTCGGTGCCGGGCAGCGAAGAAGGTCTGCCGCGTGGGTGATCCGGGCGAGCAGGCGACCAGCGACGCCGCGACGCGCCACGAACCGACGGAGCCGTCCGGCTCCGAAGACCGCGCCGCCGGGCCGGGTGGCGGTGCGGATCCCAAGCACAAGCACCTGTTCCACCTCACGGGCATGGCGGCCAGCCGCTATGACGGCGGTGAATTGCGGGGTGCGGCGGCCGACAACTGGAAGGTACTCTCCGGCCAGCAGGGCTCAGTCTACATTGCTCGTCTCAAGCCCGGCGGTGTGCGCGAGCCGCACTGGCATCCCAGCGGCTGGGAGATGAACTTCGTCGTATCGGGGCACGTGCGGTGGAGCATCGTGGGCCCTGGCGGAACGAGTGACGCCTTCGAGGGCGAGTGTGGCGACCTTGTCTTCGCGCCGCAGGGCCACTTCCATTATTTCGAGAATGCAAGCGCGAGCGAGGATCTCGTCGTGTTGATCGTCTTCAATACGAGCGCCGGCGAACCCGACGACGACGTCGGACTGGTGGAATCTCTGTCCGCCATTCCCGCCGATGCGCTCGCAGCGGTCTTCGGGGCGCCAACCGAGGTGTTCGCGAACCTGCCCAGGAAGACCGATCGGGTGGTCATAGCGCGCAAGCAAGGTCACGCATCGTGAACGAACTGAAGGGCAAGGTCGCGGTCGTCACCGGCGCGGCGCGCGGGATCGGGCGGGCGGCGGCGATCGCACTCGCCAAGGCCGGAGCCGACGTCGTCGGGATCGATATCGCGGGCCCGGTCAGCGCTATCCTCGATTTCGCTCCGGCCACTTCGGACGATCTGGCTGTAACGGGCGATGCGGTGGAGGCGGCCGGCATGCGCTGGCTGGCGATCACGCTCGACCAGCGCGACCTCCCGGCACTGCGAGCTGCTTGCGAGCAGGCGACGCTCGCGTTCGGCGGTGTCGACGTCCTGTTCGCCAATGCCGGCATCCAGGCGTTCAAGCCGATCCTGGAAATGGACGATGCCGACTGGCACGACCAGATCGACGTCAACCTGACGGGCACGATGAACGCGATCCGCGCCTTTGCGCCTGCGATCAGGGAGCGCGCTCACGCCACGGGTCATGGCCGGATTATCGTGACGAGTTCGACGCAAGGCCAGCACGGCACAAAACACGGCGCGGCCTATTCCGCATCCAAGTGGGGCATCATCGGCGTGATGAAATCGGCCGCTCTCGAGTTTGGCGAGCTTGGGATAACCGTCAACGCGCTGATCCCCGGGCTAATCGATACGACGCTGACCCGGCATGAGGAGCGCTACAGGAACGCAGCCGAGGAGGACGGCAAGCAGCCGACCGGCGTCGAGGCGAAGGATGAGGAGCTGGCGAAGCAGGCGATGCTCGCCAAGACGCCGCTCGGCGTACCTTGGATTGATCCGGACGATGTCGCCCCAATGGTCGTGTTCCTCGCCTCCGACGCGGCGAGGATGGTGAGTGGCGCGACCTATGCCGTCACCGGCGGCGACAGCGCCCATGGCGCATCCTGAGGAGAAGAGGCGATGAACGCGAAGTACATTGCCGGCGCGATTGCCGGCAGCCTGGTGGCCGGTCTCGGCATCACGGCCATGATGATGGGAGGTGAGAAGAAGAGCGGCAAACTGTCCGAGCTGATCGAGTTGCAGCGCGCCAGCGCGCGCAAGCTGGACGTGCGGACGCCTAGCGGTGGGCACCTGCCATCGACGGGCGAGCAGGCGTCCGCGCAGGGCGGTCACCTGTTGCTCTCGGGCCTCGCCGGGATCGCCTATGGCGCGGTGACCGACGAAGACACTAACCCCGCGGTCGGCGGCGTGCTGTTCGGCCTGTCCTTTTACGCGCTCGCGCATTGGATCACCGGGCCGGCGCTTGGCGTCAAGGCGTCCGAGTGGACGCAAGGCGGCAGGACGATCGCCATGCACACGATCAACCACGTCATGTTCGGCCTCGTCACCGCGTTCGGCGCGCATGCCGCAGCGCGTGCCTGATCAACCGCTCTCAGGGAGAACAACCATGTCGATCGAGAAGATGATCCAGCTTCACCCGGACGTTGGCGACGACTTCAACCCTGCGCTTGCCACCGCGGCACGGCACACGATGCTTTGTTCGCTGTTCTGCACGTCGTGCGCCGATGCTTGCTCGGCCGAGCCGATGGAGCTGCGCCAATGCATCCGCACCTGCTCCGACTGCGCGAACATCTGCGCCGCAACCGCGCACGTCGCGGTGCGACGCACCGGGCAGAACGTCGAGGTGCTTCGTGCACAGATCGAAACCTGCATCCGAACCTGTGAGGCTTGCGCAGCCGAATGCGAGAAGCGATCACGAGCATTGCAAGCTCTGCGCGACGATGTGCCGCGAATGTGCCGAGGATTGCCGCAAAGCACTCGCGACCATCCATTGACATAGTCGGAAGCCGGAGAGAGCCAATGAAGATCACCGCCGCCGTGATGGAAAAGGCCGATGGCGTCGTCACCCGCCGTTCGATCAAGCTGGAGGAAGTCGACCTCGACGGCCCCCGCGAGGACGAGGTGCTGGTCCGCATCACCAGTTGTGGAGTGTGCGGCACCGATCGCGGCTGCCTGCATGGTCAGGAGCCTTATCCCGCGCCCGGCGTGCTCGGTCATGAAGGCGCGGGCACCATCGAGGCGGTGGGGCGGCTGGTCGACAATGTGAAGGTCGGCGATCGCGTCCTCCTCGGCTTTCCCTTCTGCGGCACCTGCCCGAGCTGCCGTCGCGGCAAGCCGCGCTACTGCGTCCATGGCTCGGACCTGATGTTCTCAGGGTTTCGGCTCGACGGCTCGTCGCCGATGAAGCGGGCGGGCGGCGAGGCGCTGGCGGCGCGCTTCTTCCAGCAATCCTCCTGGGCGACGCATACGATCGCGCAAGCCCGACAGGTCGTCCGCGTGCCGGACGGCATGGATGCAGACCTGCTCGGGCCGCTCGGCTGCTCGATCACGACCGGTGCCGGCACGGTGCTGAACGAGCTCAAGCCACGGCCCAATTCCTCGATCGCCATTTTCGGGGCGGGCAATGTCGGGCTCGCCGCCGTCATGGCCGCGGCACTGACGCCGGCGACGCGGATCATCGTTGTCGACAAGAATGCGGACCGCCTCGCGCTGGCGCGCGAACTCGGCGCAACCGACGCGGTCGAGCATGACGGCGACACGGTCCAGCGGATCAAGGACCTCACCAACGGCGAACTCGACTATGCCGTGGAGGCTACGGACGGATCGAACCTCGTTGCCGAGGCGGTCGAGGCGCTTGGCGTGCTGGGCACCTGCGCGATGGTCGGTGGCGCCAAGGCAAGCGCGCCGGTCAAGCTGCACCATGGCGACATGCTACATGCCGGCAAGACGCTGACCGGCGTCATGGGCGGCGGTGGCACCACGCCCGATTTCCACCTCGCGCTGATGCACCTTCATGCGCAGGGGCGCTTCCCGCTCGATCGGCTGGTCCGGCGCTATCCCTTCGCCGAGGTCAACCAGGCGATCGACGACAGCGACGCCGGCAGCGCGATCAAGCCGATCCTGATGATGTGAAGACCTCCCCTCCACGAAACACCCGACCTGACGAGGATTTGACCATGACCTATCTGCGCTACGCACCCGACATCGAGACGCCCGAGCCCGACGAGCAGGAGACGATCGACGGCATCATCAAGGGCATGACCACCGAGAGCCAAACCGTCGAGAAGCGCGAGGGTCATGCAGTGCGCGCGAGCCACGCCAAGAGCACGGCCTGCGTGATCGGCGAACTGGTGATCGCCGACGACCTGCCCCCCGAACTCGCGCAAGGGCTGTTCGCGCGAGCCGGCACCTACCAGGTCGCGGTCCGCTTCGCACAGGGACCCGGAGAGAACCTCGGCGACCGCGTATCCACCCACCGCGGCATGGCGATCAAGGTGTTCGGGGTCGAGGGCGAGAAGCTGCCCGGCCACGACGCACCGACGCAGGACTTCGTCTTCGCCAGCGGCCCGACCTTCCCGGCGGGCACTGCTGCCGGTTTCCTCAGCCAGGCCGGCAAGATCGGCATGGCGACGCCGATGCCGGAGGGCGTGAAGAGCGCCGCCTCCAGCCTCGCGCGCAACATCAACAAGGTGCTCAACGCCGTGGCGGGTGGCCCCAGCCCGCTGATGGACTTCTACGGCCATCCCTTCAGCCATCCGCTCGACGACTATTATTTCAGCCAGTGCCCGGTCCGCTACGGCGACCATGTCGCCAAGCTCGGCGCCTTTCCCGCCTCAACTTACCAGGATGCGTTGAACGACTGGCAACTCGATCCCCATCAGGACGAAGACGGCTTCCGCCACGCCGCGATCGCCTATTTCAACGAGCATGACGCTGTGTTCGACCTGCGCGTCCAGCTCTGGGCGAATGCAGAGACGCAGCCGATCGAGGACACCTCGGTCGAATGGCCCGCGCAAGACAGCCAATACCGCACCGTGGCGACGATCCGCCTGCCGCGACAGGCCGCCTACGGATCGGAGCGGGTGCGTTACTTCGACGAGGTGATGACGTTCCGCCCGGCGCACAGCCTTACCGCGCACCGCCCACTCGGCGGCGTGATGCGGGCGCGGCTGCAAGTCTACAAGGCGCTCAGCGATTTTCGTCACCGCGAGAACGGCGTCGTTGCGGCGAATACCGCCAGCATCGAGGAAATACCGGCATGAACGACGCCGTCACCATCGACCGGTCCTCCGCGGCGGCCGTCGCCGCGAGGCCGATCGCCACCTTGCCGCTCTCGCTCACGATCAACGGCGAAGCCCGGCAACTGCGGATCGAGCCGTGGACGACGCTGCTCGATCTGCTGCGCGACAAGCTGGACCTGACCGGCACCAAGAAGGGCTGCGATCACGGCCAGTGCGGCGCCTGCACGGTGCTGATCGACGGCAGGCGCATCAATTCCTGCCTGAAGCTTGCCGTGTCGGTCGACGGCGCGGACATCACGACGATCGAGGGGCTCGGGCAGCCGGATCACCTTCACCCGCTGCAAGCCGCGTTCATCGACCACGATGCCTTTCAGTGCGGATACTGCACACCCGGCCAGATCTGCTCGGCGCAGGGGCTGATCAACGAGGGCCGCGCCAGGGACCGTCAGGACGTGCGCGAGCAGATGAGCGGCAATATCTGCCGCTGCGGCGCCTACACCAACATCGCCGATGCGGTGCTCGAAGTGTTGGAGAAGCAGGCATGATCCGCTTCGATTATGTGCGGCCGGCTGATGTCGCCGAAGCCGTGCGTGGGGGCGCGGCCGACCACGCCGCCTATCTGGCGGGCGGCACCAACCTCCTCGACCTGATGAAGGAGAACGTCGCACGACCGCTGGAGGTGGTTGATATCAACCGGCTATCGCTGGCGCAGATCACCGACCGCGACGATGGTGGCCTGCGGCTCGGCGCGCTCGCGACCAATTCCGACACCGCCTATGACGAGCGCGTCCAGGCGCGCTATCCGCTGCTCTCCTCCGCGATCCTGGCCGGCGCGTCGCCGCAGTTGAGGAACGCGGCGACCGACGGCGGCAACCTCAACCAGCGGACCCGCTGCTATTATTTCTATGACACCGACACGCCGTGCAACAAGCGCGTGCCCGGCCAGGGCTGCGGCGCGATCGGCGGGGTCAATCGCATCCACGCGATTCTGGGCGCGAGCGACCAATGTATTGCGACGCATCCGTCCGACATGTGCGTCGCGCTCGCCGCGCTCAATGCCGAGGTGCAGGTGACAGGACCGGAAGGAGACCGGACGATCGCTTTCGGCGACTATCATCGGCTGCCCGGTGACGAACCTTGGCGCGACAACACGCTCAAGGTGGGGGAGCTGGTCACCGCGATCGATCTGCCGCCAGAAGACTTCTCCCAGCACTATACCTACCTGAAGCTGCGCGATCGCCTGTCCTATGCCTTTGCGCTCGTGTCGGTCGCGGTGGCGATGCGGATCGAGGGCGACCGGATCGCCGACGTGCGGCTGGCACTCGGCGGCGTCGCGCACAAGCCGTGGCGGCGGATCGAGGCGGAGGAGGCGATCAAGAACGAGCGGCCGTCCGCGACGGTGTTCGACACCGCGGCGCGCGCGCTGCTCGCCGGCGCGGTCGGGCAGGGCGACAACAGCTTCAAGATCGAGCTCGCCCGCAAGGCGATCATCCGCGCGCTGAGCCAGGCCGCGGCGGGCACGCCGCAGTCCCAGACCGACAAGCGCCTCGCGTAAAGGAACCCAGACGATGAACACGCCCGCCAAGGTCGGTATCGGAACGCCGCTTAGCCGTGTCGACGGGGTCGACAAGGTAACCGGCCACGCGCGCTACGCCGCCGAATACGCGGTGGATAACCTGCTGTACGGCGTGGTCGTCTCCAGCCGCATCGCCAAGGGACGGATCACGGGCATCGACGATGCCGCCGCGCGCGCGGTGCCCGGTGTGGTCGAGGTCATCACGCACGAGAACCGACCACACGAAGCGTGGCTCGACCATAGCTGGAAGGACGAGCTGAAGATTCCGGGCGAGCCGTTCAAGGCGCTTCACGACGACCGCGTCCAGTTCGCCGGCCAGCCGATCGCGGTGGTGCTCGCAGATACCTTCGAGGCGGCGCGCTTCGGCGCCAGCCTGGTCGAGGTCGCTTACGACGCCGAGCCGCACAACGTCGATTTCACGGCGTCGCTGGACGAGAAGTTCCTGCCGGCGCACTTCAAGCGGCGCAACACCTTTCACCCGCCCAAGTCGCGCGGCGACGCGCCGGCCGCGTTCGAGCAGGCGGCGCTCAAGGTCGAGGGCGAATATCACCTCGCGCCCGAGCATCACAACCCGATGGAGATGCACGCCTCCACGGTCGAATGGCACGGCGACGGCCGCATCACCGTTTATGACAAGACGCAAGGATCGCAGGGCGTGCAAGCCTATCTCGCCAGCGCGTTCGGCTTTTCCAAGAAGAACGTCCGCGTGGTCAACGCCTATGTCGGCGGCGGCTTCGGCTCGGGGCTCCGGCCGCAATGGCAGGTGCAGGTCGCGACGCTGGCGGCCAAGAAGATGGAGCGGTCGGTCCGGGTCGTGATGACGCGCGCGCAGATGTTCACCCACGCCCATCGCCCTGAATGCACCTTTTCGATCCAGCTCGGCGCCGAGCACACTGGAAAGCTCACCGCGATCATCAATACCGCGACGACGTCGACCTCCCGGTTCGAGCACAACATGGAGGACATCGTCACCTGGGGGATGATGAACTACGACAGCCCCAACGCGCATGGCGACTACACCATCGCGCCGCGCGACACCTATACCTCCTCCGACATGCGCGCGCCCGGCGCGGCGACTGGCATGACGCTGTTCGAAATCGCGATCGACGAGATGGCGTACCGGGCCAAGGTCGATCCGCTGGAGTTCCGGCTGATCAACTATTCCGAGGTCGACGCAATGAACGGCACGCCGTTCACTTCCAAGGCGCTGCGCGAAGCCTTCGCGCAAGGCGCCGAGCGGTTCGGCTGGGACCGGCGATCGGCCGAGCCGCGATCGATGCGCGACGGGCGCGAACTGATCGGCTGGGGCGTGGCGACGGGCATGTGGGACGCGCAATTCTCCAAGACGAGCGCCAGCGCCAAGCTCCGCGCCGACGGCCGTCTCGAAGTCGCCTGCGCCACCTCCGACATCGGCACCGGCACCTACACGGTGATGACCCTGGTCGCCGCCGACACGCTCGGGCTGCCGGTCGACCAGATCACCGCCCGTCTGGGCGACAGCGACCTGCCGACCTCGCCGGTCGAGGGTGGGTCGTGGGCGGCGGCGTCGGCGGGGGCGGCCGTCCAGCTCGCCTGCCAGGCGGTGGCGAAAAAGCTGCTCAAGGCGGCGGACAAGGTGGAGGGACGCCCGCTCGCGGGCGCCAAGTCGATCGATGACATCGCCTTTGCCGACGGGCGCATGACGCTGAAGTCTGACCCGGCCAGCAGCGTCGCGATTGTCGAGGCAATGCGCGCGGCCGGCCTCCAACTGATCGAGGAGGAGGAAACGGCGTCGCCGAGCCCGAGCCAGATGATCTCGATGGCGACCAAGTCGCGCAACACCCACAGTGCCATCTTCTGCGAGGTTCGCGTCGACGAGGAACTGGACCAGGTTCGCGTCACCCGCGTCGTCAACGCGGTCGCGGCGGGCCGGATCATCAGCCCGAAGACCGCGCGCAGCCAGATTCTGGGCGGCGTGGTGATGGGGATCGGCATGGCGCTGCACGAGGAGACGTTCATCGACAAGACGCTCGGCCGCTGGATGAACCACAACTATGCCGAGTACCATGTGCCCGCGCATGCCGATGTCGAGGACATCGACGTGATCTTCGTCGACGAGCCCGATCCGGAAGTCACACCGCTGGGGGTGAAGGGGCTGGGCGAGATCGGCATCGTCGGTACCGCCGCAGCCGTCGCCAACGCGATCTACCATGCCACCGGCAAGCGCGTGCGCTCGCTGCCGATAACGATCGACAAGCTGCTGGAAGCGGAGATCGATCCGTAAGGATCGGTTCCCACATTCGGCCGTCGCCGCGCGCTGGCTTGCTCAAGGGAGCTAAAGCCGGCGACCTTGGCGAAACGTAACAAGGTAGGGATATCGGAATGGCGGACACACTTCTTCAGGACGGCTGGCGGGAGTCGGTGCGCACGATCAACGGGCTGAACCTTCACATCGTCGAGGCAGGCGACCCGGAGGCGCCGCTGCTAGTGCTGCTCCACGGATTTCCGGAGTTCTGGTGGGCGTGGCGGCACCAGATCACGCCCTTGGCCGCGGCCGGCTACCATGTCGTCGTGCCGGACATGCGCGGCTACAACACTAGCGACGCGCCGCAGGAGGTCGCCGCGTACGAGCTCAACACGCTGGCGGCGGACGTGGTCGCCATTGCGGATGCCTTCGGCGCCGAGCGCTTTCATCTTGTCGCGCACGATTGGGGGGCTGTGATCAGCTGGTGGGTCGCGGCCAAGTACCCGGCGCGGCTGGAGCGTGTCGTGCTGATGGACGGTCCGCATCCCGACGTCTGGGGCAAACAGGCGCTCAAGCACCCGACCCAAGCGCTCAAGTGCACCTATGTCGCGTTCTTCCAGCTTCCCTGGGTGCCCGAGGCGACGCTCGGCAGCTTCGACTTCGCCGGCCTCAAGGGGATGATTGAGGGCAGCGCGCACAAGGGGACGTTCGAGCCGGGCGCGCTTGACCGCTATGCCGAGGCGTGGGCGCATCCCGGATCGCTGACCGCGATGCTGAACTACTATCGCGCGCTCCGGCAGCGGCCACAAGGTAAGGAGCCGGCGCGGCTCGCCCCGCCGACGCTGATCCTGTGGGCGGGCGACGACCTGTTTCTCGAACGCAACGTCGCTGAGGCCGGGCTGGCGCTGTGCGATGACGGCAAGTTGGAGTTCGTCGAGGGCGCGAGCCACTGGCTCCACATTGAGATGCCCGAGAAGATCAACGCCCGGATCATCGGGTGGCTGGCCGAAGGCAAGTGATCGAACCGCGCTTCGCCACCCAGGCGATTGCCGCCTTCGCGCTGCGTGTCGGTTCGGACGATCTCGACGGCTATGCCGCCGACCGGCTGAAGCGCAGTCTGCTCGACGCGATCGGCTGCGCGCTGGGGGCGCTCGATGCGCCGCCTGTCACCGCGATCCGGGGGCTGGTCGACGAGTTCGGCGGCACCGGCCGTGCGACGATGATCGGCGGCGGCCGTACCGCGCCCGACCGCGCTTGTCTCGTGAACGGCTGCCTTGTCCGTTACGTCGATTTCATGGACAACATCGCCAGCAAGGGCGAGGTCTGCCATCCCAGCGACAACATCGCCGCGCTGGTGGCGGCAGGTGAGCATGCCGGCGCGAGCGGACGCGACCTGCTGCTGGGGCTCGCGGTCAGCTATCAGGTGCAGAGCCGGCTGATGGAGACGCTGCCGACGATGCGCGGCGGTCTCAACTACACCACGCCGCTCGCCTACTCAGTAGCAGCGGGCTCGGCGCGGCTGCTCGGGTTTGACGCTGAGCGCACCGCGCATGCGCTCGCGCTCGCCGGCGTGTCGGCGGTGTCGCTGGCGGTGATCCAGGCCGAGCCGGTGTCCAACTGGAAGGGCCTCGCCTCGGGCGAGACCGCCAGCCGCGCGCTGCTCAACACCTTTATCGCCGGACGGGGCGTGACGGGTACGCTGGGCGTATTCGACGGGCCGTTTGGGCTCGACCATCTCGTCCGCGATCATTCCACCATCGACTGGTCCAAGGAACCGCTCGACGCCGGCAATCGCGTCTCGATCAAGCGCTACAATGCCGAGTTCCAGTCGCAGACCAGTGTCGAAGCGGCGATCGAACTGGGCCAGCGGATCGCCGATCCAGGCTGCATCACGTCCGTCACGCTGGACGTCGCCAAAGGCGCGTACGACGTGCTCGGCGGCGGCAGCTACGGCCCCAAGGACGACTGCCGCATCAAGGAGCAGGCCGACCACAACCTCAAATACTTGGTCGCCGCGGCGCTGATCGACCGGCAGATGCTCCCTGAGCAGTTTGCGCCTGAGCGGATAGAGCGCGCCGACGTGCAGGAACTGCTCGGCAAGGTGACGGTTCGGTCGAGCTTCCTCTATACCCGGCGGATACCGGAAGAGATGCCGTGCAAGCTCGTCGTCCACATCGCTGGCGGCGAGATGCTGTCGGCGGAGCGCAGCGACTATGACGGCTTCCACACGCGACCGATGAGCTGGGACGATGTCGTCGCCAAGTTCGACCGCCTCGCAAGCCCGCACGCGGACGGGCGATTGCGCGCAAAGATTGTCGCCACGGTGCGCGACATCGAGCGGCACCTGGTGACGGACCTGATGGCGCTTCTTGCGCTGGCCGGACATGAGGAGACCCGCGGATGATCGAGCCGCCGCGCCTGTCGATCGGGCAGGCGATGCTCGACGCTCCCGACCGCCGCCTCGCCGGCATACGGGCGAGTATCAGGGCACGCTCGCCGCCGGGCGCAAGGTCCATATGTTGTCATGGACCTGTTCCGCATCGGCATCGGCAAGCTGGTCGAACACTGGCCCAGATAAATCCCGGCCTGCTCAAGCAGATCGGCGCCGTGGCAACCTGAAGCGGCCATAGGCCACCATCACATCACCGTCATTCGATCTTCGGAGAGCTCCATGCGCCTCTACATTGCCGCCCTTGCCTGGCTGATCGCCTTATTGGGCGGCTTCTTCGCCGTCGCGGGCGCGCAACTGGCGCTGCTTGGTGGATCGTTCTACTACTTGATCGCCGGCGTTGCGATGGTGGTCAGCGGAGCCTTGGCAGGTAGGCATGACGCCCGCGGGCGGACGCTATTCCTGCTGATCTGGCTGACGACCGCGATCTGGGCGGTGTGGGAAGCGGGGCTCGACCCGCTCCGGCTGGTGCCGCGGGTGCTGGCTCCTACCGTCCTGCTGCTCCTGATCTATCTGCCCGTTCTCGTCGGCGCGATGAGGAAGCCCAACGGACGCAGAGTGGCCGCGGGCGTCGTGGTTGTGGCGATGGCGGTCGGAGGCGCCAGGTTCGTCGTCTCGCCGGATGCGGCTGGCGCACAGCCGGCCGGAATGGTCACGGACGCAGTCGCGGGCGACTGGGCCAGCTACGGCGGCACGCTCGCGGGCGATCGCTACTCGATGCTCGGCCAGATAACGCCAGCGAACGTCGCTCAGCTCAAGCAAGTCTGGGTCCAGCGCACCGGCGACCTGCCGATGCGCGCCGAGGCTGTGACGCACGAGCGCGAATATCATTCGGAGGCAACGCCGATCCACATCGGCGACACGCTCTACACCTGCACGCCGCACAGCTTCGTCCAGGCGATCGACGCGACCACCGGCCGCACCAGGTGGAGCTGGCACACCGACGCGCCGATCAAGGGCAACAGCTACCTCGCCTGTCGCGGCGTTTCCTATTTCGAGGCACCGCCCGGCACGCCCTGTCCACACCGCATCTTCGCGCCGAGCTTCGACGCCAAGATGTGGGCGCTCGACGCCGCCACGGGCAAGCCGTGCCCCGCGTTCGCCGATAACGGCTATATCGACCTGCGCGACAACATGGGGCCGTCGCCTGCCGCGATGCAGATCAGCACCTCGCCGCCGGTGGTCGCCAACGGGCGGCTGATCGTCGGCGAGCGGATCGTCGACAACCTCGGCGTTCTGGAGGCGGGTGGTGTGGTCCGCGCCTACGATCCGGTGTCCGGCAAGCCGATCTGGGCCTGGGACATGGGACGCGGCGACGACGCGATCCCGGCGCTGCCCAAGGACCAGATGTACACGCGCGGTACGCCCAACGTCTGGGGCGCGATGACTGCGGACGCCAAGAACGGCGTCGTCTATCTCGGCACCGGCAACGCCACCCCCGATTACTGGATCGGCAAGCGGCGGCCGTTCGACGACAAGTACGGCACCTCGATCGTCGCGCTCGACATCACGACGGGCAGGATGCGCTGGCACCGCCAGCTGGTCCATCGCGACATGTGGGACATGGATCTGCCGATCGGCCCCTCGCTGATCGATCTGCCGTTGCCCGGCGGCGGCACCGTCCCTGCTCTCGTGCAGACCACCAAGATGGGCCAGCTCTACTTGCTCAACCGCCTGACCGGCGCGCCGCTTGCCGCGATCGAGGAGCGGCCTGTGGCTACCACTGGCGGGATGACCGACGAGCGTTTCTCGCCGACCCAGCCTTTCTCGGTCGGCATGCCCTCCTTCACCCCGCCCGCGCCAACCGAGAAGGATACGTGGGGTGCGACTCCGATCGACCAGCTCGTCTGCCGCATCCAGTTCCGCCAGGCGCACGCGGCCGGCATCTACGCGCCGATCGGCCTGAACCCGATCGTCGGCCATCCGGCGTTCGACGGCGTGACCGATTGGGGTGGGGGTGCGGTCGATCCCGAACGCGGTATCCTGACGGTCAACACGATGCAGATGCCGTTCCGCATCCACCTCGTGCCCTCCGCTTCGCCCGAGGGGCAGCGCATGATACGGGCGGCGTCGAAGGGCGGCGAAAATGCCAAGGCACCGATCTATTACCAGCAATTCGGCACGCCCTATGTCGCCGTCGTCCAGGCCTGGATCGGTCCGCTCGGCGCGCCCTGCATCGCGCCGCCGTGGGGCAAGCTGTCGGCGGTCGACCTGCGCACGCGTAAGGTCGTTTGGGACAAGGTCCTGGGCACCGCGCGCGACACGGGTCTGTTCGGCTCGCGTCTCGGCGTGCCGATCAAGACGGGCGTGCCCAATCTCGGCGGCTCGATCATTACCAGGGGCGGCATTGTCTTTATCGGCGCGACTACCGACCAGTATCTTCGCGCGTTCGACGTGAAAACGGGCATGGAGTTGTGGAAGGCGCGGCTGCCGGCGGGCGCACAGGCGACCCCAATGACGTATCGAGGTCGCGACGGCCGGCAATATGTCGTCATCACCGCCGGCGGCCACGGCGCGCTGAGCACGCGCTACGGCGATTACACGATCGCCTTCGCGCTTCCGCGTGGATAGACTTCCTCTGTTCCGACCCGGTGGCCGGCAGCTGGCTCAGACCACCAATTTAGTCAGCTCTGATCGTCGCAGCTGGCAGACAGAATATCTGGGCTTGGATACCGTCCTGAACGCCGGCAAGTTGGCGCGTCCAGTGATCCGGGAATGTGGTTGAGATCGGGAGCGTACTTTCGGATAAGATCGGCTACCTTGGCGTACGTTCGGACGTTTCTTCAAGTTTGACGGTATTTTTGACGGTATCCGATAACGAGCGGTATTTTTAGCGTGCAATATCAATGAGTTATCTCATAACGAATAATCGAATGGGAGTGACGGGAATCGGTGGCAATAGCGCAGATTCGGCGGCAATATCGGGGACGGGCATGCCACTCTTGGCGTCTACCCTTCTGCCGTACCAGAGCTCTGAAAGCGGTGACGATCAGCGTCTCGCGGCTAATCAGGGACCCGATCGTTACAGAATAGGATTTCACGGGGCCTTCCGACGCCACTCCTGATTAAAAGCCAGCGTCGCAAGAGTGCACACAGTGCCGAAGGCGTCGAGACGGCGCCGGTGGCTGATATATTGGCTGAGATGAAGTGCGATGGAGCGCAAGGCTATCAGGCTATCTGTTCTCGCGCCCTCTCGAACTCGGCGACTTTAAGCAATGGTTTGCTACTCGGGAAGCGGGCTCTGCAGTGAGCGATGCCGCCTGAAGGTCCTTGGCGACGTCTTTTCGGACTCGGTCGGGCGGCGCTCCGCCGGGCCGACATTGGTCGCAAGCCGTCGATCGGCGCCTCTCACAAACGAGCGATTTCGAGCAACCCCGCACCTAGCCGTTCAAGCTACGGACTTCGAGTTGCATCAGCGCCACTGCCCCCCCTTCGGCAATCACCTCCAAGCGGTCGGGCGGAGAGGCGAAATACTGAAGCATGGTGCCGGATGCCTCGCCGCCCATCCCGATCAACTCGATGGAAGAGCGGTCGACGATCAGCCGCATGTCTGTCGTGGTCGTTCCTTGCGGCGCCGACCATATCGCTCTGTCGACCATGTAGCGATGCCGGAAGCCGCGAGTGCCGCTCCGATCCACCACGAAGCCGGGATAGGTACCGGCATCAAAGCACGCGCTCAGCATCTCTCCCGCCGCATTGCGCAGGCGGACCGACAGGATCGCGCCAGGATCGGCCTCGAACCGCAGTACGACCTCGAGCGCCGCGCCGTAGGGAACGGCCGCACCGGCAAGCGTCCCCGTGCGCTTTGGGCGAGGCCCGGAGAGGATGGACGAACCCGCGATCGGGTCGAGTGGCACCGGCGTCTGCACCAGCCGCCAGTCGTCGGCGTGTCGACGCAGCGTCAACCGCCGCGGCAGCGTCATCGCACCGCGCGACGGGCTCGCCGGCACATCGTTAGAGTACAGCCAGTTGCTCATCCAGGCGATGGCCACAGGCGGCCCGTCCACGTCGGCGAATGTCTGGAGCGCGTAGAAATCCTGCCCGAAGTCGGCCAGTCGGGTGGCCCCATCTTCCGCCTCGAACCGTCGCCCGTCGAACGTGCCGACGAAGTACTGCACGGCACTGCCGCCGAGCGGCGCGCCGGGGTTGATCGAGACGAACAGCACCCAGCGCGTCCCACCGCCCTCGACCGGCACCTCGACCAGATCGGGACATTCATAGTCGATGCCGAGCAGCCCGGCATGGCCGAACGAGCCGACCTCGCTCCAATGCTTTAGGTCGGACGAGGCGTAGAACATCACCCGATGTTCGCGCGAGCGGACCACGACCATGACCCAGCGCCGGGTGGGCGCGTGCCACAACACCTTGGGATCGCGGAACGAGGCGGAGCCGACATCGAGCACCGGATTGCCCGGATAGCCGCTAAAGGTCCGGCCGCGATCGGTGCTGGTCGCGATCTCCTGCGCCTGCTTCGTGTCGGACGCTCGCGTGTAGATCGCGACCAGTCCGCCGGCACCGCTCGGGAACAGCCCGCTGGTGTTGCCGCGGTCGTATACCGCCGAACCGCTGAACGCCTGCCCCGCCGCCGTTTCGCCAAGCGCGATCGGCAGCTCGCGCCAGCGTACCAGATCGGAGCTGACCGCATGGCCCCAATGCACATGACCAGCCTTCGCCTCGAACGGGTTGTGCTGGTAGAACAGGTGGTACTCGCCCTCGTGGAAAATCAGCCCGTTGGGATCGTTCATGAAGCCCTTAGCCGGGGAGTAATGAACCTGCGGCCGATAGCGGTCGGGTCCGGGCATGCGCCGCGCGGACGCGATGGACGGCGCGAGTATGGCCGCAACGCCCAATCCGCCGAGCGAGCGCCTCGTCAACCCGCCCACGGGTAGTTCGTTGTCGCTCAACGTCATTCTCCTTGTGAGCTGCACGCCTCGGCCCAACGACGGCTGCGCCCGATTGTGCTGTCGGCGCTTCGCTCTAGTCGTGATCTGCGCTGTGCGTGCATCCGCCAGCAGGCGGATAGGCGCTAACACATTGATGCGCTGGGGTTGCCTTCTAAACGCGCAATCCGTTCGTGAGAACACGTCATGGAGCATTCTGATGAACCAACGAACGCAAAACCAGCCAGCATCGGGTGCGACCGCACAAGCGCCCGTCGTCAACGCCCCTCGTCTGGAAGCAGGCGACCGCGCGATCACGCTGCTGGGCTGGATCGCGACCGCGACCGCCGTCGTCATGTACGTTTCGTACCTCTCCCAGATTCAGCTCAACCTCGCCGGCCACAAGGGCTCTGCGGTGCAGCCGCTGGCGACCATGCTGAATTGCAGCCTGTGGGTGGCCTATGGCCTGCTCAAGCGCGTTCGCGACTGGCCGGTCGCTCTCGCGAACGCCCCCGGCGTCATCCTCGGCGCCGTCACATTCGCAACGGCTTTGTAGCCCATTACATTTCTCACAAACGTTCGGTTGTGAGCAGGCGAGGGAGCCTGATCCTTCCTCCTCCTGACTGATCGTCTCAAAACTCATTCTCACATCGTTCTTCTCGTGCTCGCCGTCGCTAATGAGATTTGAGAGGCATCCATGCTGATCGGCTACGCCCGCGTGTCTACCGCCGACCAGGACCTGAGCATGCAGCTGCATGCCTTGCAGGAGGCCGGCTGCGAGAAGACGTTCTCGGACAAGGCCAGCGGCGCCAAGGTGGATCGGGTCGGCCTCACCGATGCGCTGTCGCACGCGCGAGCCGGCGACATGCTGGTGGTGTGGAAGCTCGATCGCCTCGGCCGCACCATGAAAGGCCTGGTCGACCTCGCGGCCGATCTGGCCGAACGCAAGGTCGGCTTGCGTTCGCTGACGGATGGCATCGACACATCCGGCACCGCCGGCAAGCTCGTCTTCCACATCATGGCGGCCATGGCAGAGATGGAACGCGATCTCACCCGTGAGCGCACCAATGCGGCGCTTGCGCTGGCACGCGCCCAGGGCAGGGTAGGGGGGCGCGAGCCGGTGATGACGCCGAAGAAGCTCGACGCTGCCCGCAAGCTCCTCGCCAGTGGCACCCGGCCGCGGGAAGTGGCGTCGGCGATCGGCGTCTCGATCGCGACCCTCTACCGTCACCTGCCGGCCTCTGCGACGGAAACCGTGGATCGACTTGGGAGTGAGCGTCATGGTTAATCGCGGCAGGGCAGGAGCGATACTCCGGACGAAAGGGCCGTCATTCGTCGCGGACGTCGCCGTCAACTTCGTGCTGCCCGTCCTGATCTACAGCTATGCCGCACCCCGGCTCGGCGACGTACAGGCGCTGCTCGCTTCCTCCGTACCGCCGATCCTGTGGAGCATCGCGGAGTTCATCCGGCACCGCCGGCTCGATGCGCTGTCCCTGCTCGTGCTGGCGGGCATCGTCCTGTCGCTTCTAGCCTTCTTCGGGGGAGGTGGTCCCCGGATGCTCCAGCTTCGCGAGAAGCTGGTGACGGGTGTGATCGGCATCGCTTTCCTGCTCTCGGCCGCGGTCGGCCGCCCGCTCATCTATGAGTTGGCGCGCGCCGGCATGGCGCGCAGCGGCTCGGCCGAGGCCGAACGGATGCATGGCCTGCGCACGGATCGTCGCTTCCGGCGATCCATGACGATCATGACGGTGGTGTGGGGATTCGGGCTGATCCTCGACGTGGCAATCGGCGCGGCGCTCGTCTTCAGCCTGACGATCAAGGAGTACATGATCGTCAACCCGATCGAAGGTTACGCCGTGCTCGGCGGCCTCAGCCTATGGACCTTCTGGTACAGCCGGCGATCAAAGATCCGGAACGAAGCCCTTCGAGCAGCGGAAGCGCAACAGTCTCAGGACGTCCCATGCAACAGCGAATGACTGCTATCCTGCCATGCGGCGATTTCGACGCGGCGGAAGCCTTCTTCGCACGCCTCGGGTTCCCGGCGGCATGAGCGGGCGTCAGGGCGGGGGCGCTGCACGCGTTGCTCGTCCTGATCTGAAGGAACTCTTCACTACTGGATACGCGGAGAATGCCGTTCTCAGTCATGGGCATCTGGACCCGGGCATGCACGTACTGACGAAGCCGTTCGCTATGGAGGCTCTTGCCAGCCGGATACGCGAGCTAATCGCCGGTTGATGATTGTCGGCTTGCTGTCGCCAAACTCCTAAGTTTCGCGACAGAGGCGTGCGGCAGCCGTCATCCTCCTGTCAGCGTGTCGCAAAGGTCTGTTGCACAATACTGATCTTTCGATGCATATTCGCGACATGCTCATCGGCTATGCACGCGTCTCAACCGACGATCAGGACCTGCGGCTGCAACGCGCCGCGTTGAAGGAAGCTGGCTGCCGTCGAACCTTTGAGGAGAAGGTGTCCGGCGCGAAGCGGGATCGACCCGAACTAGTGCGGATGCTGGAGCAACTCCGCGACGATGGTGTAATCGTAGTGACACGGCTCGATCGGCTCGCGCGCTCGACCAGAGACCTGCTCGATATCGCGGAGCGGCTGAAGGAGGCGGGCACCGGCCTGCGCTCGCTCGCCGAGCCCTGGGCAGATACGACATCGCCGGCTGGTCGCATGGTGCTGACCGTGTTCGCCGGCATCGCCGAGTTCGAGCGCGAGCTGATTCACCAGCGCACCAGCAGCGGGCGGGTAGCAGCCAAGGCGAGGGGGGTCCGGTTCGGGCGACCGCCGAAGCTTACCACCGACCAAATCGCATTGGGTGAGCGCCTGGTGGGGGAGGGTACATCCGTCCGCGAAGCCGCCAAGCTGCTCAAGTGCCACCACGCCACACTCTATCGGGCGTTTACCGGCAAGGATCGATCCCTGCTCGCCGCAACGTCCAAGGGGGATGCCGGCGACTTCGATTTCGAGCCGCCGAAGCTGGGCGCGATCTCACGCCCAGCTGAATTCGACTGATGTACCTTGCCTGATGGAGGGGCTCAGCTCTCGCCCCAAACGTGCATCACCTTCGCCACAGCGGGCCGCGCCTTCACTCGCTCGAAATGTGCGGCCACGTTGGCTGGCAATTCCGCCTTCACCTGCGACGCCCAGCGCTCGACGTAGAACAGAGCGGCGTCGGCGATACCGAACGTGCCACCGGCCGCCCACTCGCGACCACCCAGCTGACGGTCCACGATGGCAAAGGCCTCTTCGATCATCTGCTGGCCCTGCTTTTTCACCGAGCCCTGGCCGAGGCCAAGCGTCTGGTGGACGGGGTCCTGCGGCTCAAACTTCTCCGGCATGAACACGCGGGCGAATGCTTGGCCGTGGATGGTGCCAACCGCGTAATCCATCAGCGACAAGGCGCGTTCCTCCTCGTCGGGGTCGGCGGGCAGCAGGTTCAGGTGAGGGGCCTGCCGCGCCAGCCAGACCGCGATGGCACCGTATTCAGTGAGGACGCGGCCGTCATCCAGCACCAGTGTCGGCACCTTGGCTTTCGGATTGATCGCCTTGAACCAAGGCTCCTTGGTCGCGCCTCCGGCGACATCGATCTTCTCGGCCTCATAAGGCATGTCGATCTCTTCCAGGAGAACGTGGGTGCCGATCGCGCAGGTGTGCGGTCCCCAGTACAGTTTCATCGGATTTGGTCCTCAATTGTCGCCAAGCGCCATCCGAGGCTATCGCTCGAGAATGACCTTGGCTGGAAGAGCGGTCCGCTTGCCTGTCGGTTCCGATCTCTCAAAACGGCGACAACCTGCTGCTGGCTGAGCAATGTCGCGTGCGCTAGCGGTACGCGCCCAGAAACAGGTCACCGGAAGCTCGGCGCCGGAATAGCGTTGCCCAGCGCTGCCGGCGATGCTCGGGCCGGTCATGCGCTAGGTGGCAACGCTGGCAGAGCGCGGCGAGATTGCGCTGGTGATTGTTGCCAGGATCATGGTCGAGGTGCGCGCTGGCCAGCACCACCCGCGTGCGCGGCGGCACCATATCGCCCGCAAGCTCCACCATGCGTAGCTGTTTGGGAAGGCGATCGGGTGAAGCGTGTCCACGCAACCGCCGACCGCGATCGTCGCGCCAGCACCGGCGCTCCTCATCGTACCAGCGGCCGTCACCGAGATGCCGGACCTTCACGCCATGCGGTCGGCCGCAATGCTCGCATCGTCCTTTGGCACGCTGAAACCGGACAAGAGCGGACAGCTCGCGCCAGTCGATCGGGTAAAGCCAGCGATGCTCTGGGCGGATCGGCATGGGACGATCCTGAGTCAACCAGCACGAGAACGAAAGAGGAAAAGTGCGGAAGCCGGGCTGCTGCCTGCTGGCAGTCGTCAGGATCGCGACCGCTCAGAGCCTGACCCCCGCCATTCCCGCTTTATTGTAACGCGGGCCTGCGGTGCTACCCGCAGGAACCGCCGCATCGATCGTAGCGAGGTCGGCATTGGTCAGCACCACATCAGATGCGCCAACGCTGTCGCGCATGGTCTCGCTGCGCTTGACGCCGGGGATCGGGACGATGTCGTTGCCCTGCGCCAACAGCCAGGCGAGCGCGACTTGCGCGTTGGAAACGCCGTGGTTCGCAGCGACCCCGGCGATGGCGTCGACGATCGCCAGGTTTCGAGGCATGTTCTCGGACGAGTAGCGCGGATCGTTGTGGCGCCAGTCGTCGGCCGGCAGTTCAGCCAGACTACGGATACCGCCGGCGAGAAAGCCGCGGCCGAGCGGGCTGTACGGCACGACGCCGATGCCGTTCTCCCTGCAGGCGGACAGGATGTCCGCCTCCACGTCGCGCTCCCAGATCGAATATTCGCTCTGCAGCGCGGCGATCGGGTGGACCTTGGCCGCACGGCGGACGGTGTCGGCGGCGGCTTCGGACAGGCCGAGGAAGCGGACCTTCCCTTCCTTGACCAGCTCGGCCATGCCGCCGACCGTCTCCTCGATCGGCACATTGGGATCGACGCGGTGCTGGTAGAACAGGTCGATCGTGTCGATGCCGAGACGCTTCAACGATCCTTCGCAGGCGCGCCGGGCATTGGCGGGGCTGCCATCGACGCCGACCACGTTGTTGCCGTCAAAGCGCATCGCGAACTTGGTGGCGATGACGAGGCCGTCACGCTTGCCCCTGATCGCCTGGCCGACCAGCTCCACGTTGCTGAAGGGGCCGTAAATCTCGGCGGTGTCGAACAGGGTGACACCCAAGTCGATCGCCTCGTGGATGGTGCGGGTCGACACATCGTCCTCGGCGTGACCGTAGTTGATGTTGCCCTCGCGGATCATCGGCATGCAGCCGATGCCGATCGCGGAAACCTTCAGGTTCTGGCCGAGTGTCCGGTATTTCATGCAACGTCCTCCGCCCGCGGTAATTGGATCTCAGGGTCCTTACCTAACGCGCGGGCGAACAGATCGAGCATCTCAGCCCAACCGCGCTCCGCCTGATCGTGATCGTAGACGGGGAAGTCTGGCTTCATCCAGCCATGTACGGCGGGGTAAGTCTCGGCTCGGTAGCGCACGCCAGCCTCTTTCAGCGCCGCCTCAAAGCGCGCCGCCATGTCGGGCGGGTAGCTGCCGTCGTTTTCGGCTGCGGCGATGTAAATCTCGGCTTGCAGTCGCGGCGCGAACAGGTGCGGGCTGGCAGGATCGTCGGTCGCCAGCCGGCCGCCATGAAAGCTCGCCACCGCCGCAAACCGGTCTGGCCAGGTGCCCGCCGCCGCGATCGCCATGCCGCCGCCCATGCAGAAGCCGACAGCGCCGATCCCGGTGCCTGCTACGTCGCTGCGTGTGTCGAGGTAGGCGAGTAGCGCACCCGTATCCTGGGCGGCTTTGAGGTTATCGGTGGTCGCCATGAGCGGGCCGAGCACCGCCCGAAAATCGCCGGCAAACACCTCTTTCGGAACGAAGGGGCCATAGGGTCCGTAACGATAGAAGATGTCTGGCAGCAGCACGACATAGCCTGCGTCAGCAAGCCGCTGCCCCATGTCGACCAGCGTTGGCCGGATACCGCCTGCGTCCATGTAGACGATCAAGGCCGGCCAAGGGCCGTTGCCCTCGGTTGGACTGAACAGGTAAGAGGAGCACTCGCCGCCGCTGGTTCGGATCGTCCTACGATCGTGGGGCATGGTGGTGGTCCTTTGGCCAACGACCCTAGCCGCCGGTAGCCGACCGTCGTTGGCTGCCAATCCGAGCCGGGAGTGGACCTGGATGAGCGTGCGGTTCGGGTAAGCGGATATGGTAGCCTGAACGTCGGTATCTGGTCGTTGCGGCGCCTCATCCTCGAGAGAAATCGGACGCCGCAGCGATGAGGGATGCCGGCTCAGCCGTGTGGGCGCATTACCACCTTGATGACGCCGTCCTCCTTGTCGCGGAACTTGGCGTACATCTCAGGGGCGTCCTCGAGGCGAGCCGGATGAGTGATCACAAAGCTGGGATCGATCTCTCCGGCCACGATCTTTTCCAACAGCGGCTTGGTATAACGCTGCACGTGGGTCTGGCCGAGTTTGATGGTCAGCCCCTTGTTCATGGCGGCGCCGATCGGCAGTTTGTCGCCCATGCCGACATAGACGCCTGGCACTGACACTGTGCCGCCCTTACGGCAGCTCATGATCGCCTGGCGCAGCGCGTGGACGCGATCGGTGGCAAGCATCATGCTTGCCTTCACCTTGTCCATGACCGCGTCCGCGCTGCCGTGAGCGGCGGCCTCACAGCCGACGGCATCGATGCAACTGTCGGGGCCGCGACCCTTAGTGCGCGCCTGCAGCTCGTCGAACACGTCCGTCTTGCTAAAATCGATTGTCTCAGCGCCGCCGGCCTCCGCCATGGCGAGGCGCTCGGGCACCTCGTCGATGGCAATGACCCGGCCTGCGCCCATCATCAGCGCGGAGCGGATGGCAAACTGGCCGACGGGACCGCAGCCCCAGATCGCAACTGTGTCGCCATGCTCTATCTGCGCGTTCTCGGCGGCCATGTAGCCGGTCGGAAAGATGTCGGACAGGAACAGCGCCTGGTCGTCGGTGACGCTGTCCGGGATCTTTATCGGCCCGATATCGGCCATCGGTACGCGCAGGTACTCCGCCTGGCCGCCGCAATAGCCGCCGAGCATATGGCTGAAGCCGAACAGTCCGGCGGGCGAGTGGCCCATCGCCTTCGCGGCCATCTCGGCATTGGGGTTGGTCCGGTCGCAGGCCGCGAACAGGCCTTTTTTGCAGAACCAGCAATCGCCGCAGCTGATCGTGAACGGCACCACCACGCGGTCGCCGATCTTGAGGTTGGTCACCTCGGATCCGAGCGCGACGACCTCGCCCATGTTCTCATGGCCAAGGATGTCACCAGCCTCCATGGTGGGCTGATAGCCATCGAGCAGGTGAAGATCAGATCCACAGATCGCGCAGGCGGTAACCTTGATGATCGCGTCGCGCGGATGCTTGATCTCGGGATCCGCGACGGTGTCTACCCGAACATCGCCCTTACCGTGCCAGCATAGTGCGCGCATACCTCGTCCCCTCGGAGTAGGAGCTCTGCCGGAGCTCAGAAAAGCGAATGGACCAGCTCAACGTCCGATTGTGTGGAATGGGTTCGATCTCGAGCAGTTAGATATTGCTCGCACGTCCGATGCGAAGCTGGCATCGCCGCACCATCACAGCCCCTCAGGAGAGCAGACATGGCACGCAAGAGCACCAAGGGCGATGTAGGCAAGGTGAAGGGAGAGTCTGCGATCAAGGTCCCCCTGCTGCCCGTGTCCGCCGATCTCCCGACCAGCTATGCCGAGCAGCAGGGCGCTGGCGGTGAGACGCATCAGACCACGTCAGACCCGGCGCTGACGATGACCAGCCAGCAGGGTATTCCGGTCGGCGACGCTCAGAACAGCCTGAAGGCCGGTACGCGTGGGCCG
This sequence comes from uncultured Sphingomonas sp., assembly GCF_964237335.1. Classification (NCBI taxonomy): domain Bacteria; kingdom Pseudomonadati; phylum Pseudomonadota; class Alphaproteobacteria; order Sphingomonadales; family Sphingomonadaceae; genus Sphingomonas; species uncultured Sphingomonas sp. The sequence goes on along the minus strand of NZ_CAXSHM010000032.1, from coordinate 4,083 downwards.
ACGCTGCTGGAGGATTTCCAGCTGCGCGAGAAGATCTTCCACTTCGATCACGAGCGCATCCCTGAGCGTGTAGTCCATGCCCGCGGCTACGGCGCGCATGGCGTGTTCGAGTTGACCGACTCTCTGTCCGACATCACCCGCGCCGATGTGCTCGGCACCGTTGGTCAGCAGACCGAGGTCTTCGTCCGCTTTTCCACCGTGTCCGGCAACAAGGGTTCGTCGGATCTCGCCCGCGATGTGCGCGGCTTCTCGGTCAAGTTCTATACCAAGCAGGGCAACTGGGACATCGTCGGCAACAACATCCCGGTGTTCTTCATCCAAGATGCAATCAAATTCCCGGACCTGATCCACGCGGCTAAGCAGGAGCCTGATCGGGCGTTCCCGCAAGCGCAGACGGCCCATGATAATTTCTGGGACTTCATCAGCCTCAGCCCCGAGGCGTGGCACATGATCATGTGGATCATGTCCGATCGGTCGATCCCGCGGTCATTCCGCACGATCGAGGGCTTCGGCGTGCACAGCTTCCGCCTGCTCGATGACGAGGGCAAATCGACCTTCGTCAAGTTCCACTGGAAACCCAAGCAGGGTCTGCAGTCGGTGATGTGGAACGAGGCCGTCAAGATCAACGGGGCAGATCCAGATTTCCACCGGCGTGATCTCTGGGAGGCAATCGACAGCGGTGATTTCCCGGTGTGGGAGCTGGGCGTACAGCTGTTCGATCAGGAGACTGCGGACAAGTTCCAGTTCGACCATCTCGACTCGACCAAGCTGATCCCGGAGGAGGAAGTGCCGCTCCGCATTATCGGCAAGATGACGCTCAATCGGAATGTCGACAACTTCTTCGCCAACACCGAGCAGGTTGCATTCTGCACCAGCAATGTGCCGCCGGGCATCGACTTCAGCGACGATCCGCTGCTGCACGGCCGCAACTTCTCTTACCTCGACACACAGCTGAAGCGGCTGGGAGGGCCCAACTTCACCCACTTGCCCGTCAACGCGCCTCGCTGCCCGGTGATGAACTTCCAGCAGGATGGTCACATGGCGATGACCAACCCCAAGGGTCGCGCCAACTACGAGCCCAACAGCTGGGGCCCGGACGGTGGACCACGCGAGAACCCAACGCTGGGGTTCAAGAGTTTCGCCGCGCCGGTTGAGGGGCCAAAGGCACGTATCCGCTCGGAGACGTTCGCCGACCATTACAGCCAGGCGCGCATGTTTTTCCGCAGCCAGCAGAAGATAGAACAGAAGCACATCGGCGACGCGCTGGTGTTCGAGTTGAGCAAGGTTCAGCGGGTCGACATTCGGACACGTGCCGTATCGCACCTGCTCAACATCGATGCTGATCTCGCCGCCACGGTCGCGGACGGGCTTGGCATGGCACTGCCTGCGGCGGCTCAGGCAGCGAAGCCGACCTTGGATCTGCCAACGTCCGACAAACTGAGCATCCTCGCCAACGGTCCGAACAGCTTCAAGGGCCGCAAGATGGGCCTGTTCCTGACCGATGGCTCCGAGGCCGCGCTGTTCAACGCGCTGACCGCTGCGCTCGATGCTGAGGGCGCAGTCTGGGAGGTCATTGCGCCGAAAATCGGCGGCGTGACACTTGACGATGGCACGCCGGTTGCTGCCAAGCAGAAGATCGACGGAGGTCCGTCGGTGCTGTTCGATGCTGTGGCGATCCTTCCCTCCGCTGAGGGGGTCAAGATGCTGGCGCAGGACGCCGCGTCGAAGGACTTCGTGTCTGACGCGTTCGGGCATTGCAAGTTCATCGGATATGGCAAAAACGCCAAGCCGCTGTTCGACGAGGCGCGTATGCCGCCGGCCCTGGACGACGGGTTCGTTGCGCTTGCGAAGCCGAAGGATGCAAAGGCGTTTGTCAGCACCTGCGCCAAGCTGCGGTTCTGGCCCCGCGAGATGACAGTCGATCTCGATGCGGCGTCGGTGCGAGGCTGACGCCTGAAGTAGGACGTCCTCACGCGAGCGAGAAACATCATGAGCGACGATCTACCGCAGCCGATGGGCGGCGCGCATCTGCGGACCGTCGCCCTGCCGCGCGATGCTAATGCCAGCGGAGACATCTTCGGTGGCTGGACGCTGTCGCAGATGGATCTGGCCGGCGGCACCTTCGCGGCCGCGCATTCGGGCAAACGCGTCGTCACCTTTCGGATTGAGACGGTCGAGTTTCTGAAGCCGGTCGCGGTCGGGGACGACGTCAGCGTCTTCTGCCGGCTGGAGCATGAGGGGAATACCTCGATTGCGGTGGGGATCGAGGTTTGGGCACGGGTTCGCACCAGCGGCGGAGCACATAAGGTCACCGAGGGCGTGTTTACCTATGTGTCTGTCGGCGAAGACGGCAAGCCGGCGCCTGTAAACCAATGACTTTGCTTGATCATACCGGCTGCCCACCGATCGCAATCGTCCTAAGTCCCGCCTTGAAGAAACTGCGGAAGTTGGGGAGACGACAACGCGGCAGCGATGTCCGACCTTGGTCTCCGCTGCCGTGAAGCTTCCGGCAGGAGAGCGCCTGCACATGGCTGCGGGCAGCAGGTCGTGCTCGCATCGTCCGCATCGAAGGCAGAACTCGATCACTATCTTGATCTGCTCGGCGCGCGTGATCTGGTCGCAGCGACGACCAGCAGCGATGACGTGAAGCAGACAAAGCCGGCGCCGGATATTTTCGCCGTCGCATTGAGCAAGCTGGCAGGGATCGAACCTAACGAGGTGATCGTCGTCGGAGATACGCCGTACGACATCGAAGCAGCGGGCAAGTGCGGGATCGCTGCGATCGCGCTCCGATCCGGTCGGTTCTCCGATCAGATGCTCCAGAACGCTGGGGCGATCATGATCTACGACGATGCGGCAGCGTTGCTTGCCGGGTACGCCGACTCGCCGTTGGCCCGCTGAGCCGGTGCCGAATGAGGCAATCGTCGAGGAGGTAAGCGGGCAGGCGGTCGTTGTCGGCTCGCGGGAGCAGCTGCTTCATCTGGTCGCGGAGGCAGCCGAGATCGAGCACACGCTGATGTGCAGCTATCTGTATGCGGCGTTCAGCCTCAAGCGGGCAGGAGAGCCTGGCGTCCTCCCGGCCCAGGGAGAGATGCTTGAACGCTGGCGCAAGACAATCATGGACGTAGCCATCGAGGAGATGGGCCACCCTGTCATCGTCGCCAACCTGACTGTAGCGGTCGGCGGCCGCCCGCACTTCGGTCGCCCGAACTTTCCCGTGGCGGCGGGCTACTTCCCGTCGGGGGTGGCGGTTCGGCTTACCCCGTTCAACGCGGAGACGCTCAAGCACTTCATCTTCCTGGAGCGGCCGCAGGACGTCCGGGGGCCAGGACAGCGAAGCCTTTTCCCAAGACGGCTACGAGCGCGAACAGGCCTGTCTCGGTCTCAAAGCCGAGCGCACAGGACTATGCGACGATCGGGCACCTCTACGAGGCAATCCGTACCAACCTGATCGCGTTGGAGCGCGAGCTCGGAAGCCACGGCCTTTTCCTCGGGGACGCCGCGAGCCAGGTCGGACGTGCCGTCATCGACCTCGAAGGCGTCGCGCCGATTGCGGATCTGGCCGCGGGTGGAAGGGCGATCGACATCATTGTCGAGCAGGGAGAGGGATCGTCCGCCGACCGCGAAGTCTCCCATTATCGCAGCTTCCTGACGATCCAGCGCGAGTTTGAGGCGGCACTGGGCGACGATCCAGACTTCACACCAGCCTGGCCCGCGGCGGACAGCCCCGTATTGCGGCAACCGCCCGAACCCGAGGGCGAGGTGTTCATCGATCATCCGGATGCCGCGGCGCTGCTCGACTTCGCCTGTGCGACTTACGGCCTGCTGTTGCGGTGCCTCGTCCAGTGCTTCGGCCGCAACGTGGGTAACGCTGAGAAAGCACAAACCGTGCTGATGGCAGCAGCGATCGAGCTCGTGCACGTGCTTGGAGAGGCATCGACGGCGCTGGCGCGGCTGCCGGCATCTAGCAAGCCGGACGGCAACAATGCCGGCATGACTTTCACGATGTTGCGTGGTGTGGAACCGCTGCTGTCAACGGCGGAGCAAAATCAGGCCAGCGGGGCGGAGTAAAAGCAGGCCAGT
>NZ_CAXSHM010000031.1:14331-38632 GCF_964237335.1 uncultured Sphingomonas sp. | reverse complement strand
CGGGTCATTTCTCGATGAAAACTCCGGGTCAACTCTCAGTGCAAATCAACAGACATAACTGACGCTCGACCCGAAGCCCCCGCTGTGACTGTAGTCGCCTGCGACCCGGACGGTGATGTCGGGCGTCAGCTCGGCCTTGAGCTGGATGCGGCCCGAGGTAAGCCGCTCGTCGCTGCCGCCGTCTGACAGGTAGCCATCGTGCTGCGAGCGGTTGGCTGAGATACGGATCGCGCCTTTGTCGCCGATCGGCAGGTTGATCGCCGCTTCCGCGATCAGGGCGTTATAGTCTCCGTAGCTGACCGTTCCATAACCCGAGAGTTCACCGATTTTGGGCTGGACCGGAATGACGTTGATCGCACCACCCGTGGCGTTGCGCCCATACAGCGTGCCCTGCGGCCCCTTCAGAACCTCGACGCGCTCGAGATCGAAGAACACACCGGTCGAACCGGTCGGCCGCCCGACGTAAACACCATCATAATTGAACGCGACTGCAGGGTCGCTGTTCGGCGTGACCGTGAAATTGCCGACGCCGCGAATGAAGATCAGGTTGCCGGTGCTGGTGGGTTCGACCGTGAGCGCGGGGACCTGCTCGTTCAGCCGAGCGACCTGGGTCACGCCGGCTGCGGCGATGTCCGATCCCGAGACGACGTCCACCGCCACCGCAGCACGCTGCAGGTTCTCCGACCGACGCTGGGCCGTGACGACGATGTCCGTAAGCCCCTGGCTAGTAGGCGCCGCCTGTCCGTCGGCGACCTGGGCGGAGCTGCCCGTCGCAGTTTCCGACCCACCCGTGGTTGGCGTCGGCTGAGCGCGGCTGTCAGGAGCCGCCTGCGCGTTGGCCATGGTTGGCAGACCGCACATCATCGCAGTCGTCGCCAGAAGCAGCTTGCGCATTCAAATCCCCTCCAAATCGCTCGCGGTTACATCCACGTTAGCGTTGAAAATCCCACTGTAGCGTCGAGCGGTCAAGCGGAATCCGCGTTGCCCGGTACGATTATCGACGCTAGTGACGATTTATAGACACATTCGACGGGGCGGGGATCGATGAGCGAGAGAGAAGCGACGGCCGGTTTCCGCAATGCCGGTTGGACGATGGGCCAACTTGCGGACGATGTGAAACTCACTGTCCACCCGTTGCGCACAGCCGATGGCGCGGCGGTCAACGGCTTCCTCTATACCGCGGGGCCATCGGACGTGGTCGCGTGCATCATGCATCCGCGCGAGTTCCTTGCCACGCATTACCTCGTGCCCGAGCTGCTCGCCGCCGGATATTCGGTGTTCACCCAAACCTCGCGCGCCGTGGGATCCGATCTGCGGCTGGAGCATGAGATAACCCTGCTCGACGTCGCGGCCGGACTAGGTTTCCTGCGCGTAACAGGCTTCAAGAAGATCGTGCTGATCGGCAATTCTGGTGGAGCCAGTCTTTACAGCTTCTACAACGAGCAATCCCTGCTTGCGCCCGAGGATCGTCTGGTCCGCACGCCCGGTGGTCGCGCGACGGGACTCGCCGACGTGGCGATGCCGCAAGCCGACGGCATCGTGCTGGTCTCGCCGCATCCGGGGCAAGGCGTCGTCCTGATGAACTGCATCGATCCATCGGTCGCTGACGAGGCCGACCCGCTGGCGATCGAACCGGCGCTGGACTTCCTCGATCCCGCCAACGGCTATGCAGTTGGCCCGGCGGGCGCGCAGTACGACGGCAAGTTCGTTGAACGGTACCGCAAAGCGCAACGGTCGCGGGTCGAACGTCTGGATGCGACCGCCCGGCATCTGATCGACGAGCGCCTTGCCGCTCGCGGTCGAGGGAAGGCCGGAGGCAGCCGGCAGGATCGCATCCGCGGTGCCCACACAATGGCGATGACGATCTGGCGCACGGACGCGGACCTGCGCTGCTGGGACTTGTCGCTCGACCCATCTGACCGTGCGGTCGGATCGATCTGGAGCAACGATCCCTACGCTACCAACTTCGGCGTGGTCGGCTTCGCACGCTTCTGCACACCCGAGGCGTGGCTTTCGACATGGTCGGGACTGACATCTCGAGCCAACATGTTCCGGACCGCGGCCGCCATCGAGCAGCCGCTACTGCTCATCGAATACAGCGGTGACCAGGTCGTCTTCCCTGGCGACGTCGAGCGGATCGTCGCTGCGGTACCATCGCGCGACATCACGCGTCACTCCTTCCGCGGCGATCATCATGGTCAGTCGCTGGTCGCAGGCGAAGTGCCAGGCCGCGCCTCTGCCGGGGAGGCGATTCGCGCGTGGCTGATCGAGCGTTTTCCGAAAGCGTCGGAGGCCTGAACCCTTGTCTCGCCGGTCGAAGTGTCGATACTGATCACATGCGGGAACAGGCGAAACGGTGATGGCGCGTTCGGCGGCCAAGAAGACGGATGCGGCTGGCCCGGCCGGAAAACCTGCGGTGCGCGACGTCGGCCCGGCGATGCGCCGTGAGTTGCTCGCAGACGAGGTACTGGACAAAGCGGCAGCGCTTTTCGCGGCCAAGGGGTTTGCCGCGACAAGCCTGAAGGACGTCGCCGACGCGGTGGGGCTTAGCCGCTCCTCGATCTACTATTATTACCCGAACAAGGATGCGCTGCTGGCCGCCCTTATCGAGGGCGTGACTCTGCCGGTCGCCAACATCTTCCGCGACGTAGACCCGGCGATGTCGCCGCAGGGACGCATCCGCGAGGTGGTCCGTCGCTTGGTGCTGTGGGTCGCCGATCCCAAGACCCATTTCAGGCTGATGGACCAGAGCGAGGCCGAACTCCCGTCAACGATCGGCAAAGCGCATGTCGAATCCAAACGACGCATCCTGAACGAGATGGTGAAGCTGATCGACGCTGCAGTTCAAGCGGGCGAGGCGCGGCCGGTCGATGCGCGGATCGCTGCCTTTTCGATCATCGGCATGGCGATGTGGACGGCCTGGTGGTTCCAGCCCAGTCACAGCCCCTCGATCGAAGAGGTCGCGGCAACGATCGCCGACAATGCGGTGGCGTCGCTGCATCGCGCGGATGGCAAGGCGGCGACGACGATTGCCGAGCTGATGGGGGAGATCCGCGACAATCTGGCGCTGGTCGAGACGATGGCCGGGCATAGCGGTTCGAGCGCCCACTCGCCAATCGCCCGCTAGCGAACGAACACCGGCTCGTTGGTCGGGGCCAACCGGATGCTCGTCGCATCGAAGCGTACGATCTTGCCGTCGAGGCCACCGGTGAGACAGCCAAACCATACCGCTTCGGTCAGGCCGGTCGCTGCGCGGCTGATCTCGATTTCACCGTCGAACTCCACGAAACGGTAGCCGCCGCGCGACGGGTGCACGCGGCAACGCTCGATCGTCCGCGCGGCCTCCACCACCGGCGCGAACTCGGGAACTTCGAGAACGTAAAAGCCGCTCACCGGACCGGCGCCTTGCGCCGCTGGTGGTCGGCAACACGGTCGGCCTTGATGCGCCACAGCTGCTCGATCGACGTCCAGCCGCCAGCATCCGTCAGCTCGAGCGCCGCGTCTATCGTCAGCTCCGCATCGGGCCATCGATCCGCTCGACCGCGCGTAGCGGGCGAGTGATTTCAAGCGGGTAATGGTTCGGATCGCGGAAGTAGATCGATTCGAGGATCTCGTGCTTGATCGACTGGCTCACCCGCACGCCAGCGTCTTCCAGCCGCTTCTGCCAGGCGAGCAACTCCTCCTCGGTCTCCACCCGCCAGGCGGTGTGGCTCGCCATCGCCATGTAGCCGCGCGGAACGGCCATCTCCGCCGGCTGGTCGGTGCCGATGTAGTGGAAGAAGGCGATCGTGCTGCCGTTCCCCGCATCGAAGAAGAAGTGGATGAAGTCTGCATGCTCCTCCTTCTCGCGGCCCCAGCCCTTGGCAGTGATCGCATGCACGAGCGGCAGTCCGAGCTTGTCACGGTAGAACTCGACCGTCTCGCGTAGCTTCCAGGTCGGACGGGCGGTATGGTCGACGCCACTGAGGGCGAGTGACGCGCTGGCAGCGATGGTCATGGCCATATTTCTCCTACGATTACTTTTCCCTTGCGCGTTTCGACGCCTGTGTCAATATATTGACCAGTGCGACGAGACCGAGGTGCAGAGAGATGGCGCGGATTGCGGTGGTAGGGGGAGGGCCTGCGGGGCTGTTGTTCGCGAAGCTCGCCAAGCGTGACGATCCCACGCACGAGGTCGACGTGTTCGAGCAGAACCCGCGCGGCGCTACCTACGGGTTCGGCGTCGTGCTGGCGGACGTCGCACTCGACATTCTGGCCGGCGTCGATCCCGACCTGCGCGAGGCGATCGCCGCGGTCGCCGAGTTCCAGGATCGGATCACGATCATCCACCAGGGCGTGGAGATCGTCCTCAAGGGCAATGGTTTCATGGGGATAAGCCGGGTCAAGCTGCTCGACGCCATGCAACGCAACGCAGAGGCAGCAGGCGCCCGGCTGCATTTCGACGCCCGCGTCGGCGATGCCGCATCGTTGCGCGACTATGATATGGTCGTCGGTGCGGACGGCGTGGGCAGTGCCGTCCGCACCGGCCTCAACGACCATTTCCAAGCCACCCGCGAGGCCCGTCGCAACAAGTGGGTCTGGTATGCGACGACCAAGCGCCTCGACGCGGTGGGATTGATCTTCCAGTCGACGGAGCACGGCACCTTCATCGCCCACAGCTATCGCTTCTCCCCCGATCTCGGCACGTTCGTCATCGAATGCAGCCCCGAAACCTGGCGGAGTGCGGGCCTCGACGTCATGTCCGAAGAGGAGAGTAGGTCCTTCTGCGCGGACGTGTTCCGGGATTATCTGGATGGTCATCCACTGGTTTCGAACCGGTCAAGCTGGTTCAATCCGGAGTTCGTGACGAGCCGGCACTGGCATCACGCGAACGTCGTACTGATCGGGGACGCGCTCAAGACGGTGCATCCGTCGATCGGCTCGGGAACCCGCGTCGGGATGCAGGACGCGATTGCGCTCGCGAGCGCACTCCACGCGTGCGGAGGCGATGTGGCCGAGACCTTCGTCGCCTTCGAGCGTAGTCGTCGCGGCGGCGCAGGCGAGTTCCAGGACGCGGCCATGAAGAGCATCATCTGGTACGAGACGGTCGACGATCGCATGCATCTCGAGCCAGTACCGTTCGCCTACGATTATATGATGCGCACCGGACGCGTCAGCCACGAGCGGTTGCGGCGGATCGACCCCGCATTCGCGTCGCTTGCGGAAAGCCACCAGTTGATAGGCGCCGCCTAGGATTTCGACGCGGATCGTCAAAACGATAAAATTAGGAGATTGTGATGCAGCAGCTACTCGTCGCGCTGTCGGCCGCCGCCGGCCTGATCGCAGGGCAGGTCGCGCCGACGCCAGCCGAAGCGCCGGCCACGGCTGCCCAGATGGACGCCCATCGGGCGGAGCTGATCGCTAAGTGTCCGGTCATGCGGGACGTGCCCGACGCTGAGGCGTCGCGCCTACCCATCCATGTGACGCGCTGGGGCAATAGCGGACCGCGGGTGGTCATCATCCATGGCGGCGTTCAGGGTGGTGTGGGCGGCGGTCCGACGACGTTCGCCAAGCAGCAGCCCTGGGGGTCCGACGGCTGGCGCGTCGAAGCGGTCGATCGGCCCGGCTTCGGCGCGAGCCCGTCGCGAGGCGTGGACGACATGACCCGGGACTCGGTCTGGATCGCCGATATGCTTGATGGGGGGGCCAATCTGATCGGCCATAGCTGGGGAGGCGCGGAGGCCCTGCTCGCGGCCGCCCGGCGCCCGGCGGCGGTCCGATCGCTCGTCCTCGTCGAGCCCGCCCTGACGGCGATCGTGGCGGCCGATCCTGCACTCAGGAACAATCCGGCGGTCATCGCGGGCGACAAGATGCGGGCGAGGCTGTTGATGACGGCGGAGACCCCGGGACAATATGGCGCGTCGTTCGCCCGGATGCTTGGATCAGCCCCGGCAGGCGGCGCGGAGACCAACGTCGCCATAAACGCGATGACGAGCGACCCCGCACTCGCGACGCGCACGGGATGTGCTCTCCTCGAAGGTCGCATCCCTGCGCCGGCGGTGTTCCAGAACGCCATCGCGACGATCGCAGAGGCGCACGTCCCTGTCCTGATCGTCACCGGCGGCTGGAACCCCGGATTTGACGCCGCGGCCGACGTGCTCGCGCGTCTTATGCATGGACGGCACGTCATCGTCCGATCGCCCAACCATTTCGTTCAATTGTCCAACTCGGCGGACTTCAATCGGGAGGTTGCGGCCTTCATGCGGGATGCCGATCGCGATAGACGTTAGATCCTGAGGCATAGTCCACAGCGAACGTTCCTCCCGCCGCACCCGATCAGAATTCAGGAATATGGCAGTGTTGTTGCCTCCAAAAAGCCTGACGGAGCCTCGCAGGTTCGCGATGTAGTCGCGACCGGACCGATAGCCCAGAGCGATGCGGGATGCACCTCGTTGTAGTGGGCCAGCCAGCCTGGCAGCTGTCCAAATGACTGCGTCCTTCCCGGGTGTCAGCCCGATCCCGATGATACAGGGAAGGAGCTACGCCGAACGTTCGGCCGAAGGCCGCGCTGAAGGCGCTTGGGCTGGCATAGCCACATGCAAGCGCGATGGGGCTCATGTCGCCGCCCCTAGCCAACCGCGTGACGGGTTAGAGTAGCTAGGCCTGCCGCCGCCACGCCTCGATCGTCAATCCCGTCTCCTGTAGAAACAGTCTCTGCAGCGACCTCAGGCTTGCCCCGGCGTCGCGCGCCAGCGTCGTCATGCCCGCTTGATCCGATGGTGACGCGAGCAACCGTTGCGCCACGGCTCGAGCCCGACGGTCGCGAGGGAGCGGCAGTTGCAGGTCTTCGCGGCGCGCCGGCACAAGCAGGTCGATCAGCACCGCCGCCAATCTCGCCTCGCCCGGCTCGTCGGGGTGCAGCATGCCTAACCGAGTCACGTGTACGATCACTTCGCGCAACAGCGGCGCGACCTCCGTCGCGAAAGGTCAGTACCAGCGAGCGAACGGCAAAGCCATCACCGATCACGCAGGAGCGTAGCCCGGCTCGTACTGCATGACGCCGACCAGGTTACCCTCTGGATCCGCGACGTAGGCGAGTTCGCCCACGCCTTCGATCCGGTAGGGCGGCATCAGCACCTGACCGCCGTGCTGTTTGCGTGCAAAAGCTCGCGTGACCGGACAGCGGCTTCCTGCGCATACCGCTTCGTCATGAGCACGCAGCTGCATACCCCATGCGATCGCGGGGAGGCCACCTCGCGGCGAGGTCGAGCCGTCGCGCATCCGACATGGACGGTGGTGGCGACGATGCTCGCCTCCAGCCTCGCGTTCATCGATGGCTCGGTCACCAACGTGGCACTGCCGACGATCGGCCGAGACTTGGGCGGCGGCGGCGCCGATCTCTCCTGGACCATCAACGCCTATCTTCTGCCGCTCGCGGCGCTGCTGCTGCTCGGCGGGGCCGCAGGCGACCAGTTCGGACGGCGGCGCGTGCTCATCGGCGGGATCGTCCTGTTCGCGCTCGCCTCGGTCGGCTGCGCGCTGGCGCCCGGCCTTCTCTTTCTCCACCTCGCGCGCGCGATCCAGGGGATCGGCGCCGCGCTGCTGATGCCGAACAGCCTCGGCATTCTCGGCAGTTCGTTCGAGGGCGAGGCGCGGGGCCGGGCGGTCGGCACGTGGGCCTCGGCTGGCGCGATCGCGAGCGCTATAGGACCGCCGGTCGGAGGCTGGCTGGTCGAGGCCGTGGGCTGGCGGGCCATCTTCTTCCTCAACCTCCCGGTCGCGGCAGCGGCGATCGCGATCGCGCTCCGCTATGTCGAGGAGAGCGCTGAGGGCGAGGGAACACTCGACTGGCAGGGCGCCGCGCTCGCGACTGCGGCACTGGGCTCGCTGACCTGGGCGCTGACGCTCTGGTCGACCCGCCATGCGACGACCGCCCCGGCATGGATCGGGCTCGGCGCCGGACTCGCGATGTTCGCGCTCTTCGCCTGGACCGAGCGGCGGCTCGGCGAGCGGGCGATGATGCCGCTGGCGCTGTTCGCGTCGCGCCCCTTCGTCGGGCTTACCGTGATGACATTGCTGCTGTACGGCGCGCTCGGTGGGCTGATCGTGCTGCTGCCCTATCTGCTGATCGTCGGCGGCGGCTATACGCCGCTGCAGGCTGGCCTCGCCCTGCTGCCGTTCTCGATCGTGATCGGCGCGGCCTCCCGGCTGACGGGCCGTCTGACCGGACGCGTCGGTCCACGCCTGCCGCTGACGATCGGGCCGATCATCACCGGGCTCGGCTTCGCGCTGATGCTGCGTGCTGATCCGACCCACAGCTACTGGAGCAGCATCCTGCCCGGCATCGCGGCGATCGCACTGGGCATGGCGTTCGCCGTCGCGCCGCTGACGACCGCGGTGCTATCGTCCGTCGACGATCGCCACACCGGCACGGCGTCCGGATTCAACAGCGCGACCGCGCGCACCGGCGGACTGATCGCAACCGCGTTCGCCGCCGCCGTCATCGCGCGGCGCGGCGCCGGCCTTATCGAGGCTTTTCACATCGCCGCCATCGTAGCAGCGGCGCTCGCCCTGATTTCTGGCCTGGTGGCTTTTGCGACGCTCAAGGAATAGCACGCCGTCCGCGCATGGAGCTGGTTCAAATCGGCGCTCCCATCGTGATGAACGAGTGGCTGGTTCTGAGGAGCGCTCAGGCTGCGCCGAAGGTTCGGTTCTGGGTCAACCTCGCCTTCCCAATCGCCGACGTTCAGTTTTTTTACCATCCATGTCCTCGCTTTCAGTCACGCGGCTCGGCCCGCTTCCGGTCGAGGGCATATTTGCGGGACGGCGCCTGGAGCACCACGTCGCCCGAACACCTCGACCAGCATGACGACGATCGAAGGCGACCATGAAGAGGATCATCGCCGTCTTCGACCAGCGATAGGCGACAAGGGATCCTAGGCGTGCGCCGGAAATCGGGATCATCCAGGTAGACGTCGGCGCCGCGGTGTCCGGCGGAGGACAGCATCACGACGCGTCCCGCCGCGCATGCGCAGCCGCAAGCGCGTCGAGCAGCCTGAGGCTCGCGCCCTCCCGGCGCAGCGTCGCGGCCGGGATCATCACCGTCTCCGCGCACGCCTCCTCCGCATGCGACAGATCGAACTGCACGGCGAGCTCGCCTGCCTTGGCGTCGAGCCAGGCGATCATCGGCACCGGCCCGGACCGCATCTCGTCGGCGATGACGGTGCGGCACTCCTTCTCCTCGGCTGCGTCGCCGCCATGGTCGTAGCCCGCGCGGTACAGCGCGTTCAGCCGCGGCGAGGCGAGGGTCACCATCTTCACCTCGTCCTCGCCATCGATCAGGCCCAGCCTGCCGGTCAGGCTGGTCGGGAGCAGCGTCGTCCAGTCGACCGGCGCGCCGCTGCGCAGGTCGTACACGATCGCGGCAAGCGCCGTGTTGGGATGCGCGCCGCCGCAGTCCACGTCGTCGCTCGTCAGGTAGCTCAGGAACTCGGGACCGCGCATCGTCACGTTAACCTCGCGCTGCCAGTCGCCGGGGTGCGTGCCGGTTCCCGTCAGGCAGGCGCGTGCCGCCGTGCGGACCCGCGCATCCAGCCGGAGGACGGCCGCATTGATCCGGCGCTGAGCGTCGTCGGCGGGAACGGCGATCCGGGGGTAGGCGGCGATCCCGGGACGGACCGGTGGCGGCACCGCGACGCGGACCGGTGCGGCGACGGCGATCACGGCAGCGACCAGTGTTGCGAGCGGCATGGCAGTGTCCCTTGATGGTGTCGACCAGCGTGGCAACCGGCCAGCCACGGGAACTCGCAGCATGATCACGACGACTTCCGGGATCAACCTTCAGCCAGACCGGCGTCACGGACTTGTCCATTCACGAGCGCGAACGCCCGCGACTGAGCTGAGGGCGGCCCGGACCGCGGCGATTACGGAGTTGGCTGAAACCGTGTCGGTGTTTAGTCCTGGTATCTGGTGGATGGGATCGACGATGAACCGGCGTACGACATGCACAGCCTTGAAGCGATGTAGAGCATGATGACCTTGTCGAATTTCATCCGCGGCGTCCTGGCTTTGAGCCTCTCTGGAGGCATGTACGTCGCAACGAGTGTGTTTGCGGCCGATATACCGCCGAAGCTGCCCTTCGAGTCGAAAGCGATCGGTCCCGGAATCTATGCTGCGATCGACAGCCCGCGCGGAACGTCAGGGTCGAACGCGGGCTTCGTGATCGGTGACGACGGGGTCCTGGTCGTCGACAGCTTCTTCGATCCGGAGGCGACGAGGGCCCTGGTTCTCGAGATACGGAAACTCACCACCAAACCGATCCGCTATGTCGTCAACACCCATTACCATGCGGATCACGTCGGCGGCGACGCCGTCTTGCGAGCGGCAGGCGCCGTCATCATCGCACACCGCTATGTCCGTGGCTGGATACGAACGGAAAACCTTCATTTGTTCGGCGACCACCTCACACCGCAGATCAGGGCCATGGTCACGTCGCTGCCGCTTCCCGACGTGGTCACCGACAAGGACCTGACGGTCTGGCTCGGCAAACGCAAAATTCTGGTGCGGTCGGTGCTCGGTCATACCGGCGGCGATCTGATCGTCAGCGTTCCGGACGCGAAGGTCGTGTTCTGCGGCGACATCCTCTGGCGGCATGTCGCGCCGAACATCATCGACGGTACCGTCGCCCGCTGGATTGATACGGTCGACGCGCTGAGACACGCATCGGATGCTGCCCAGACGACCTTCGTTCCAGGCCATGGCGATGTCGCCACGCTCGAGGATGTCGTCAAGTTCGACGATTACCTCGCCGACCTGCGAACCACGGTACTGCGTGAGCGAACGGCAGGCTTGTCCGGCGAGGCCCTCGTCAAAGCCGCGTTGCCTGGGCTCGCCATGCGATACGGTGACTGGACGGCATTTGGATATTTCGCGCCGCTCGAACTACGCTACATGGATCAGGAGCTCGCCGGCACTAAACGCACGCCCGCGCCGGTTGCAGATTAGGTCGATAGCGTCGGCCGACTCGCCTTTGTCGAGGATATCGAAAGCGACCGCGTGAAAGCGATGCACTATGATGCGGCCTTTCAGCTCTGGCACCGGCCGTCTCGCGACCCTTGATGAACGACCTAAGCGGGCATCACGACACCGTTCACCGCTGACAGAGGTTGAATGGAAATAATTCTGCCTGCCAGCACAAGTAAACTTAGAGTGAGGACCGCAAGAGCTGCACTCGTAACAAGGCGCTATCAAACGCATGTGGGCAGTGGTGGAAGCATCTGACAACCACCGACGCGAGAAGACGCCATGGCAGTCGCTGCATAGTTAGAGCCTGGCCACCCCGATATCTGTCGTCGCGCAGCGGACGCCTCCATCGAACCCCGAGCTCGCAGAAGGTCCCACCCATGTCCAATGATCTCCAACGCCCGCCAATCCCGTTCACGCCGACCGTCGAGGTGCGCGCCGACGATGAAGCGGAGACCATCCAGGGCCTGAACGAGCAGCTCCGGCTGATCCAGGAGAAGACCGCCAAGGACTATGGCACCGCGATGCGCGGCGTTCATGCCAAGGGTCATGCGATCGTGAAGGGCAGGATCGAGGTGCTGTCCGGCATCGCGCCGGCACTTGCCCAGGGACTGTTCGCGGCACCCGACAGCTACGACGCGCTGCTGCGCTTTTCGACGCTGCCTGGCGACATCCTCGACGACAGCGTGAGCGTGCCGCGTGGCCTTGCGATCAAGCTTTTCGGGGTTCCGGGTGATCGCCTGCCGGGGTCGGAAGCCGACACCACGCAGGACTTCATCCTAGTCAACGGTCCCGCGTTCGCCGCGCCGACGCCCAAGGCGTTCCTCGCCAATCTCAAGATGCTCGCCAAGACCACCGACGTTGGGGAGGGTCTGAAAAAGGGGTTTTCAGCGGTGATGCAAACGGTCGACGCGGCGCTCGAAATGGTCGGCATTCAAAGCCCGACGATCCAGACACTGGGCGGCGCGCCCAACACCCATCCGCTCGGTGAGACTTACTATACTCAGGTGCCGCTGCGTCACGGCGGCTACATCGCCAAACTCTCGATCGCGCCCGTGTCGCAGAACCTTACCGAGTTGGCCGGCAGCAAGGTCGACACGTCGGGTCGCCCCGATGCGTTGCGCCAGGACATGGGCGAGGTGCTGATCGAGCAGGACAGCGTCTGGGAACTGCGCGTGCAGCTTTGCACCGACCTCGAGAAGATGCCGGTTGAGGACACTTCGGTAATCTGGGACGAGAAGCAGAGCCCGTATGTGGCGGTCGCGCGCATCACCGTGCCCGCGCAGCTTGGCTGGGAGCACGGGCTGAGCGAGCAGCAGGAACAGGCAGTGTCGTTCAGCCCGTGGCACGGACTTTCCGCACATCAGCCGATCGGCGGCGTCAATCGCGCCCGCAAGCCGACCTACGAGATGTCGACGCAGTTCCGCGGCCAGCATAATGGCTGCCCCATCCATGAACTTCACACGCTTGCCGACCTGCCGACGCAGGGCATGACGGTCGACTAGGTCACCGTCCCGCCCCGATCGCGTTGACCCGCAACGACCTGTGCCGAGACAACAAAGGGCCGCACGATCGCTCGTGCGGCCCTCTGATTGACCGTCGTGGCTACGTCAGGCCTGAACGGCGCTCGCCTTGATGTTGCCGTTCACGCCGGCGGGGAAGAAGCCCCCACTCGTGACGGCCGCCTTGTTCAGATACACGATGTTGAGCACCTGGCTCGTCGTGCGGCTGTAGGCGAGCGAGTTCGCGTCGGTCGGCACGATGTTCGCCTGCGTCACCCCGTTTACGGTCATCGTGATCCCCTGATCGTCGTCCGACGAGCCGTCGAGGCTGTCGCGCGCGTCCGAGATCGCGTTGGCGGATGTGATCAGCGACGGCGTGGTGTTGATGCCCTTGCCGTACAGCGTCGTCCGGATGATCGCGGCGTGATACGCCTCGACCGCCAGGATGCCGGCCGCCGCCTCCAGATACGTCTTGTTGGTGATGAGTGCCGCCGCGCCCTTGTACGCCGTGACGCCCACGTCCTCGAAGATGAACGAGGCGAGCAGGAAGTTCTCGTCCGATGCGTAAGGATCGAACGTGCCCGTCGCCGAGACGAGCCCCGCCGCGCGCGCCGCCGCGGTGAACGCGCCGGTCGCCCCGCCGTCGATGTTGAGCGCGGGCAGCGCCACCGCCGACGCACCGAGCTGCGCGCGCAGGAATATCACATGCGAAATCTCGTCCGCCGCGATCTCGCGCGCGTAGTTCCCGACCGCAGGATCGGTGAAGGACACCTGACGACCGCCGGTCACCGTGCCCTGCGCGCCCGTACCGGTCTGGTTGACCGCCGCGAGCGGTTGGCCGTACGCGGCGAGCGAATAGAAGCTCGCCTCGAGGTATTCGAGGTTCAACGCGAAGTTGAGCACGTCGACGTCGGTCGACACCGCGACGACGGTCGGCGTCGGGGTAGGAGACGCGGGGTTTGGCGTGGTGTCGTTGCCGCAGGCCGCCAGCATCGACAGGCCCCCTGCCGCCGCGACACTACCGGCCGCCATCTTGATGAAACCGCGCCGCTCGTCGCGACGCTTCTGCGTGAGGGCCAAAATGTCGGCCACCGTTCCTTGATCGAGCATCGGATATCTCCCTGAAGTGGCTTAGTTGGCAGCGCTGGTCTTGATCGTGCCGTTGACGCCGGCCGGGAAGAACCCGCCTGCCGTCACCGCCGCATGATTCAGGTACACGATGTTCAGGACCTGGCCCGTCGAGCGCGAGAAGGCGATCGCATTGCCGTCGGTGGGCGTGAGGTTTGACTGATTGCCGAATGCACCGGCCTGGGTAGCGATGCCCTGGTCGAGCGCCGTAGGCCCGTCGAGGCTGTCGCGCGCGGCCGAGATCGCGCCGGCGCTGGAGATCAGTGACGGGTTTGCCGGAACCGCGGCGGTGGTGCCCGATGCGGGCGTGCCGATGCCCTTGCGGTAGAGGACGGTGCGCACGAGGCCGGCGTGGTACGCCTCGACCGCCAGGATGCCCGCCGCCGCGGTGAGATAGGCGGGATTGCTGATGAGCGGCGACGCGCCCTTATAGGCGGTGACGCCCACGTCCTCGAAGATGAACGAGCCGAGCAGGAAGTTCTCGTCCGAGGCGTAGGGATCAAAGAAGGTCGGGCTGGTGGCCGTCGTCGGCCCGATCAGGCCCGCGGCACGCGCCGCGCTGCTGAACGCGCCGTTGGGTGCGATGCCGACGTCGATCTGCGGCTGGGCGACCGCGGCACTGCCCAGCGCCGAGCGCAGGAAATTCACGTGGTTGAGCTCGTCGGCGACGATCTCCTGTGAGTAGGAGCGCACCGCGGGATCGGTGAAGGTGACCGCGCGGCCGCCCGTTGCCGCGCCGAACGTCCCCGTGCCGGCCGTGGATGTCAGCGGGATCGAGGTGCCGAACGCCGCGAAATAATAGAAATTGGCCTCGAGATATTCGAGGTTGAGCGCGAAGTTCAGGATGTCCGCATCCGTCACCGTCTGCGCCTCGGCCGCGGTGGCAACGGCAAAGCCGGCACCGACTGCGGCGGCGCCCATCGCGACCGTGAAGAACGCCCGCCTGTTCTCGCGACGCTTCACCCGCGCGTCGAGCGCATCGATCAGTTCCCGGCTTTCAGTCATCGGACTTGGCCCCTCGCATGGTGGACCGTCGCGCAACGACGGCCGCACCGACGCGGATCGCGCCGGTTGCTGACCGGGTTACGTCGAGAAAACTGAACCGGATGCATGGAAGATTAAGATTGATCTGCTTCTGCCATGCGCCCGACGATCTGCGTCATCCGGGCTGAGAACAGGCGGCTCGGATGGCCTTGCCCATTGATGAAGTCGGCGGCCCAACTCTGATGGGGCACATCCGCCATGGCGAGCGACATCGGCGGATGCGCCCGATCATGGAACAGCGATCACCTTGCACCGACGTCATGAGATTCGTGAGGAACCTTGTCCGGCCGTGAGAATGTACCGGCCCGGCGGAGCAGCCCATCACCCTGCGGAACGCCGCGCAGAACGCGCTGTCGGATGCGTATCCCAGCGATCGGGCGATGCGCGTCAGGGCTTCGCCGCCGCCGTTCAGGCGATCGGCGGCGAGCATCATCCCCCAGCCGGTGACATATTCGATCGGAGCCTGACCGACCCGCTCCGCAAACTGGCGCGCGGGATCAGCGTGGATGGCCTCGATCGCGCGGCGCAACTGCGGATCGGCCAGCGCGAACAGCCAGCCCAAACCAATTCCGCGCCGCTCCTCGATATGGCAAACCACCCAGCATTGGTCGAGCGCGACCGCATAGCATTTGATGCCTTGATGCTGCGGGAAACCGATGGACCATGCGCCGGCAAGGTCGAAGCCTCCGGCTTCGACGATGCGCGGCTTCAGGAGCGGCAGCACGTCCGATAGAGGATCCATGGCGAGCTTTCCGGACGAACGCGACACGATCCTGTCCGGTCGAGGCCAAAGCGGCGCGTGCCTTATGAGTGTCGTTCCGTAATCACCTCCTCGCGCCGCCAAGATTTCACTTGATCGGCATCGGCTGGCTCTACAGCCATTACCTGCCCGACGCTGCGGGCGAGGATCGGCCGGCCGTTGACGCTTGACCGCTATCCGCTTCTTGGGGGGAGTAGATCATGTCCGCACCTGACCTCTCGTTGCTCGGCAAGCGGCGCTATGGCCCGCTCTTCGCGGTGCAGTTCCTCGGCGCTTTCAACGACAATCTGCTCAAGTTCGCCCTCCTGTTCCTGGCGAACTTCACGCTCTATCGCGCCGATCCGGGCCGGGCGGAGATGCTGGCGACGGTCGCGACGGGCGTGTTCATCCTGCCCTATTTCCTGTTCTCCGCCTGGGCAGGACAGGTCGCCGATGCCTGGGACAAGACCAGGCTGATCCGCTGCGTCAAGGCGGCGGAGGTTGGCATCATGCTGCTGGCGGTCGCCGGTTTCTGGTTCCAGTCGGTGCCGGTGCTGCTTGGCTGCCTGTTCCTGATGGGCGTCCACTCCACCGTGTTCGGACCGGCCAAATACGCGATTCTGCCGCAGCATCTCAGGCCCCACGAGCTGATGGGCGGCACCGGGCTGATCGAGGCGGGCACGTTCCTCGCCATCCTCGCGGGGCAGCTCGCGGGCGGCGTGATCCGGCCGTGGGAAGCGGGACTGGTCGCCACCGGCGTCGCGGTGCTGGGCCTCGCCACCAGCTTCCTGATCCCGCTCGCGCCGTCGGCGGCGCATGGCCTGGCGATCGAGCGCAACCCGTTCAAGGGAACGCTCTCCATCCTGTCGGTGGCCCGGAGTGGCCGCGGCGTGTGGCTGGCGATCCTGGGCATCAGCTGGTTCTTCTCGATCGGCGCGATCCTGCTGTCCGAGTTCGCGCCGCTGGCGAGCGGCACGTTGGGTGCCGGACCACGAGTGGTGACCCTGTTCCTGCTGGTCTTCTCGCTGTTCGTGGCGCTGGGTTCGGTGACGGTGAACCGGCTGCTCAGCGGCGAGGTGTCGGCGCGCTATGTGCCGGCCGCCGCGCTGGCGTTGGCGGCGTTCCAGATCGACCTGTGGCTCACTGCCACGCGCTTCGTGCCCGCGACCCGCGGCGCCGACGTGCGCGCGTTCCTCGCCACCGCGGGCAGCTGGCACGTGCTGGGCGACCTCGCCGCGATCGCATTCGCAGGCGGCATGTTCGTCGTGCCGCTCTACGCGATCCTCCAGACCTACAGCGCGCCCGACCAGCGCTCGCGCGTGATCGCAGCCAACAACATCGTCAACGCGACCGTCACCGTAGCGCTGGTCGCCGCGGTCGGTGGGCTGCTCGCCACCGGAACGAGCGTGTCGGGCGTGATCGGCGCTATGGGCTTTGCGACGCTCGCGGTCGCGCTGATCTCGTGCTGGCTTTTGCCGGAGACGCTGCTCAAGGCGCTGATCCGCGGCTTGCTCATCCTCCTCTACCGCGTCGAGGTGCACGGGCGCGAGAACATGCCGCAGCCGGGCGAACGCGCCGTGCTGGTGGTGAACCACATCTCGTTCCTCGACGGTCTGCTGCTCGCCGCCTTCCTGCCCGGCCGCCCGACCTTCGCGATCCACAGCCAGGTCGCGCGCGCGTGGTGGGTGAAGCCGTTCCTCGGCCTGTTTGACGCGTTCCCGGTCGATCCCACCAAGCCGATGGCCGCCAAGGCGATGGTCAAGGCGGTGCGCGAGGGGCGTACGCTGGTGATCTTCCCCGAAGGCCGCATCACCGTCACCGGCGCGCTGATGAAGGTGTTCGACGGTCCCGGCATGGTCGCCGACAAGGCCGATGCGCCGATCGTGCCCGTGCGGCTCGACGGGCCGCAGTTCACCCGCTTCTCGCGGCTGCGCGGCAAGGTCCGCCTGCGCCGCTTCCCCAGGATCACGATGACGCTGCTGCCGCCGCGCCGCTTCGCGGTGGAGGGCGACACCGCACGCGAGCGCCGGGCCGCCGCCGGCCGCAAGCTCTACGACGTGATGAGCGACATGATCTTCGCGACGTCCGACACCAACCGCACGCTGTTCGGCGCGCTGCTCGACGCGCGCGCCGTCCATGGCGGCGGCGCGGCGATCGTCGAGGATGTCAGGCGCGAGCCGATGACCTATGCCCGGCTGATCGCCGCCAGCCTGGCACTCGGGCGGCCGCTCGCCCGGCTCGGCGCGCAAGGGGAAGCGATCGGCGTGCTGCTGCCCAATGTCGGCGGCGTGGTCGCGACCTTCTTCGCGTTGCAGGCGACCGGCCGCGTGCCGGCGATGCTCAACTACACCGCGGGGCTTGCCAATCTGACGGCCGCCTGCGCCGCCGCGCAGATCCGATCGGTGATCACCGCGCGCGCGTTCGTTGATCAGGCGAAGCTGGGTGACGTGGTCGCCGGGCTCGAAGGGAGCGGCGTCACCGTCTGTTATCTGGAGGACATCGGCGCCACGATCGGTGGGCTTGCCAAGCTGCGCGCGCTGATTGCCTCATTCGGGGCAGCGCGCTCCCACCGGCGCCTCCGCGTCTCGCCCGATGCACCCGCGACGATCCTGTTCACCAGCGGGTCGGAGGGGCTGCCCAAGGGCGTGGTGCTGACGCATCGCAACCTGCTCGCCAACTGCCTCCAGCTGTCGGCGCGGATCGACTTCAACGAGCAGGACGTGGTGCTCAACGCGCTGCCGGTGTTTCACAGCTTCGGGCTGACCGGGGGCACGCTGCTGCCGATCCTGTCGGGAGTGCGCACGCTGCTATACCCCAGCCCGCTCCACTACCGGATCGTGCCGGCGCTGGCCTATGACGCCAACGCGACCATCCTGTTCGGCACCGACACCTTCCTCGCCGGCTATGCCCGGATGGCGCATGGCTACGACTTCTATTCGCTGCGCTACATCTTCGCCGGCGCCGAGCGTGTGCGCGACGCGACGCGGGCCAGCTATGCCGAGAAGTTCGGGCTGCGCATCCTCGAAGGCTATGGCGCGACCGAGGCCGGACCGGTGATCGCGGTCAACACCCCCATGCACTTCCAGGCGGGCAGCGTCGGCCGGCTGCTGCCGGGCGTCGAGGGCCGGCTCGACGCGGTCCCCGGCATCGACGAGGGCGGCCGCCTGTCGATCCGCGGGCCCAACATCATGGCCGGCTACCTCAAGGCGGACGCGCCGGGGCAGCTCCAGCCGCCGGCGGGCGGATGGCACGACACCGGCGACATCGTCACGATCGATGCGGCCGGCTTCGTGATGATCAGGGGCCGCGCCAAGCGGTTCGCCAAGATCGGCGGCGAGATGGTCTCGCTCCCCGCCGTGGAGGGCTTTGCCGCGCAGCTCTGGCCGGGCAGCGAGCATGCGGTGGTCACCCGGCCCGACGCGCGCAAGGGCGAGCAGCTGGTGCTGTTCACCACCCGCGCCGACGCGACCGCCGCGGCGTTGCAGGCATGGGGACGCGCGCATGGCGTGACCGAGCTGATGCTGCCGCGCGACATCCGCCACGTCGATGCGCTGCCGGTGCTCGGCACCGGCAAGGTCGACTATGTCACGATGGGCGAGCTGGCGTCCACCGCGCCGGCATCGTCGTCGCCGGACCTGGAGAACGCGACCGCCGACCCCGCATCGTAAGCATCGTCGTCGTTGCGGGTTGCCGCTCCCCTGCGTAGTCTCGCGACAAGGGAGAGGCTGATGACGCGGTCGATATTGCTCTTGATGGCGGTGGTGCCGGCCGCAGCCTCGGCCCAGGCGGTGCCGCCCGCGGCGTCGGGCGGTAGCGCGCAGGGCGACGTGTCGGTCACCATCTATGCCAACAACGCGCTGGTCCAGGACACGCGCCAGCTCACCCTGCCAGCCGGGGTGTCACGGCAGGAGTTCCCCGACGTGTCGAGCGAGATCCGCCCCGCGACCGTCCGCCTGTCGGCCGACGGCACGACGATCGTCGAACAGAATTACGACTACGACCTGCTGTCCCCGCGCGCGCTGATGGACAAGGCGGTGGGCCAGACGATCACCCTCGTCCGCACCAACCCGGCGACCGGCGCGGAAACGCGCGAGCAGGCGCGCGTCCTCGCCTCCAACGACGGCGTCATCCTGCAGATCGGCAGCCGGATCGAGGTCCTGCGCGACGACGGCCTGCCGGTACGGGTCGTGTTCGATTCGCTGCCGCCCAACCTGCGCGCGCGCCCGACCCTGTCGGTCACGCTCGACACCAGGAGCGGCGGGCGACGGCCGGTGACGATCAGCTACCTGACCGGCGGCCTGTCCTGGTCGGCCGATTACGTCGCGCTGTTCGACGAGGCCAAGTCGACGATCGACGTGCAGGGCTGGATCACGCTCGGCAACAATGGCGGCACGACCTATGTGAACGCCGACACGCTTCTGGTCGCCGGCAGCTCGGGCGGCAATACGGGCAGTGGCCGGGGGCTGGCGCCCGACACCCGGCCGGGGACGCAGACCGCGGGTCGCGCACGGCTCGGCGACTTCTACCTCTACCCGCTCGGCCACCGGACCACGATCGCGGCCAACCAGCAGAAGCAGGTGAGCTTCCTGTCGGTCGGCGGCGTCGCCGCGCACAAGCTCTACGCCTTTCGCAACGGCTGGCTCGGCAGTGACGACGAGCCGCGCTCGGCCGACACGGTGATCGGTTTCTCCACCGCGCGCGAGGGCGGCCTGGGCGACGCGCTGCCCGCGGGCACGGTGCGCGTCTACATGCGCGACGCCAAGGGGCAGCCGCAGTTCGTCGGCGAGAACGGCATCGATCACATGCCGATGGGCAGCGAGCTGGCGATCAAGACGGGCGAGGCGTTCGACGTGAAGGTCAAGCCGGCGATCGACAAGCGCGAGCGGATCCTGAGCGACGAGTGGGAGCGCACCGCCCGCTACCGGATCACGGTAAAGGGCCAACCGACCCGGACGGTCGAGGAGGCGCGAAACGTCATCTACTGGCGCACCGCGATGCGCTACGTCCTGACCAACGCGCGGCCCGAGGCGGTGATGGTGGACGTCAGCCAGGCGGGCCTCGACAATACTTGGGAGGACACGCGCGTATCGGCCGAGAGCCAGCCGGGCGACCAACGCTCGCTCGACGAGCGGGTCTGGCACGTCCGCGTCCCGGCGAACGGCACCGCGACACTGACCGCGACCTTCGACACGCGATACTGACCATGATCCGCCTCGTTTGGCCGATCGTGCTGTTGGCGTTGTTCGCGCCCGCCACGCTGGCGGCGCAAGCAGTCGTCGTCTCGGCCAGGCCCGACGACGTCAGCGTGACCGTGTACCGTGCCGCGAACCGCGCCGGGAACGAGATCGACCGCGGCGACCCGGCGGGCATCGCGCTGATCACCGAGCGACGGACGGTGGCGCTGCCGGCGGGCGCGGCGGTGATCCGCTTCGAGGGCGTCGCGGGCAACATCCTGCCGGAAAGCGCGGTCGTCGCCGACCTGCCGAGCGGCGTCGTCGAGAAGAACCTCGACGCCGATCTGCTCTCGCCTCGCTCGCTCTACGATCGGACGCTGGGCCGGGCCGTCATGGTGCGGCGGACGGATCGCGCGACGGGCAAGATGGTCGAGCAGGCGGCGACGATCCGCTCGTCGGCCGATGGCGCCGCGCTGGTCACCTTCGCCGGCGGGACCGAGGCGCTGCGATGCACCGGCCTTGCCGAGGCGATCGTGTACCCTGCGGTGCCGGCCGGCCTGTCCGACAAGCCGACGCTGTCGGTGCGGACCGACAGTCCACGCGCGACGACAGCCACGCTGACCTTGTCCTATCTTGCCACCGGGTTCGACTGGCAGGCGGACTATGTCGTGACGCTGCGTGCCGACGGCCGGGCTGCGGACCTGTTCGCATGGGTCACGCTCGCCTCGAGCGACGTCACCAGCTTCCCGCGCGCGCAGGCGGCCGCGGTCGCCGGCAAGGTCAACCGGGTGGACTCGGATGACTCGCCGGCGCTCGCCATCGACAGGGACCGTTCCCTGACGCTGAACTGCTTCCCGACCGGTGCGGACTATGGGATGCATCCACCGCCCCCACCGCCCCCACCGCCGCCGCCTGCTCCATCCGCTCCTGAGGCGAGGATGGCCCAGGACATCATCGTGACCGTTGCCAGGATGGCGAAGCAGGAGGAACTCGGCGACCTGAAACTCTACCGCTTCCCCGACCGGGTGGACGTCGCAGCCAAGTCGCAGAAGCAGGTGGCGTTCCTCTCACGCCGCGGTGTCGCGATGCGGGCCGTCTATGTCAGCGAGGTTTCCTATGGCAACGCCGACGATCCCCGACTGGTGCTTCGCGCGACGAACACCAGCGCGGGCGGGCTCGGCGCGCCGCTTCCGGCGGGACAGGTCGAGATATTCCAGGAGGGCGGCGGTCGGCCGCTGCTGATCGGCGAGGCCAGGACCGACGACAAGGCGGTGGGCGAGGATGTCGAATATCGGCTGAATGCCGGTCCCGGTGTATCGGTGCAGGTCGCCGACCGGCCGGCCCGGCGTGACGCAGATGGTCATCGGCTGACCGTCACCAACGCCAATCCCTGGCCGATCGCGTTCGAAGCGCGGCTCGGCACCGGCGACGACCAGCATCTGCGGTTCAAGCGGCCGCTGCGACGAAAGGACAACCGGTTCGTCTGGGCCGCGACCGTGCCGGCGAACGGGACGGCGACGTTCGACTATGAGGTGGTCGGCTCCGATTAGGCCGTCTGACCCGATCGGCTAGACCTGAGTTAAGAATGGGGTCATCAGCTCGTCAGCTCTGCGATCGTCACAAGCTGCTATCAATTTCCGGTCTGGAGAGGATTGCCATGGTCTCCTTGCCCCGAACCATTCTGGTGGCCTGTCTTCTGCTGACGCCGATGGCCACCTCGGCGGTCACGCCGGTCGATGCCCTCCCGGCGTGGCGACCCGGCATCGCCGGCGACCTGGCCTTCGAGGGCAGCCCCTTCCTCCGGCACACGGCCTACAAGACGCCCGACAAGACCGCCGATCAGGTCGCCGCCAGCGGCGCCTATGGGCCGCTCAACATCGGATGGGAGCGGCGGCAGAAGGACCGCTGGCTGATCGAGGAGCAGCGCTACGCGATCGACGCCGTCATCGCGGGCATCAGCTACCATCGTCAGGACCTGATCGATCGCGGCGAGCGAATCTTCGACTGGGGCTTCCGCCAGGAGAAGCCGGACGGCTCGTTCGACTGTCCCGACCGCTTCCACAGCATGTCGTTCTTCGTCGAGGCCGCGGCGCATGCGGCGTTGCTCCTCCGGGCGTCGGACATGGCGCCGGCCAACGAGGCCTGGGCTGCCCATGCGGCGCCGGCACTGGGGCTGGCCGTCAGGTGGATGCTCGACCCGCGCAACGCCGTGCCCGGCCAGGCGCATGACGCGCCCTATACGCACCGGTTCTACCTCGATGCCGACGCGATCGGCGAGACCGGCGTCCTCCTCCACGACGACACGATGGTGCGGGCGTCGCGCGATTACGTCCGTCGCGGAATCGCCCGCCAGGACGCGACCGGCTTCAACCCGGAGAAGGGAGGCTCCGACACCAGCTATCACGCCGTCGGCCTCCTGTTCGCGGCGACCTATTACACCGTCGTCGCCGACGATGCGCTTCGCGCCGCCATGCGCCCGATGGCGGATCGTGGCCTGGCGTGGCTCGCCGCCCGCGTCCGTCCCGACGGAACGGTAGACCAGAAGGGCAACACCCGCACCGGGTTCGGACAGGAACGCGGCCCGCAGGGCAACATCAAGACGATGAGCTACGGCTCGGCCTATCGGGCGTTCTATTATTGGGGGATGATCGACAGCGACGCACGGTTCGCAGGCCTCGCCGCCCGGCTGCATGACGGCCAACAGGTCGAGAACGCTCAACGCAAGGCCGCAGGCGGCGTGTAGCCGGTGCGCCACGAACCGATGGCATGGCGGCGGGCGAGGTCGCCCGTCGGTTCGACGTGCCGCGGAACACGATGGCGGCGCACCCCGGCATCCTCGCCCGCGCGGGTATCGTCCGCTCCGAACGGCATAGCCAATCGGTCGTTTACTGATCCGACCTGAGCGCGCCGCTTTGGCCGAACTCGCCCTCGCTGAAAGGACGTCCCATGGCCGTCGACATCGTGATCTATCACAACCCCGCCTGCGGCACGTCGCGCAACACGCTGGCGATGATCCGCAACGCCGGGATCGAGCCGCACGTCGTCGAGTATCTGAAGACGCCGCCGGCGCGCGCGCTGCTGGTCGGGCTGATCGAGCGTGCCGGCATGACGCCCCGCGACCTGCTCCGCGAGAAGGGCACGCCCTATGCCGAGCTCGGGCTGGCTGACGCGTCGCTGTCCGACGACGCGCTGCTCGACGCCATGATCGCGCACCCGGTCCTGATCAACCGGCCGCTGGTCGTCTCGCCGCCGGGCGTGAAGCTGTGCCGGCCGTCGGAGGCGGTGCTCGACCTGCTGCCCGCAAAGCAGCTCGGCGCGTTCGCCAAGGAGGATGGCGAGCAGGTCGTCGACGCCTCGGGACAGCGCATCGCCTGATGCCGGTTCTCGCCGTCGCCATCTTCGTCGCCACGATCGCGCTCGTCATCTGGCAGCCTAAGGGCCTCGGGATCGGCTGGAGCGCGATGGGCGGCGCTGTCGTGGCGCTGCTCGCCGGCGTCGTGTCGCTCCACGACGTGCCGGTGGTGTGGGGCATCGTCTGGAACGCGACCGCGGCCTTCGTCGCGATCATCGTCATCAGCCTGCTGCTCGATCAGGCAGGGTTCTTCGAATGGTCGGCGCTCCACGTGGCGCGCTGGGGCAAAGGCGACGGCCGGCTCCTGTTCGCGCTCGTCGTCCTGCTCGGCGCGGCAGTGTCGGCGCTGTTCGCCAACGAT
>NZ_CAXSHM010000031.1:0-14321 GCF_964237335.1 uncultured Sphingomonas sp. | reverse complement strand
ATGGCGCGGCGTTGATCCTGACGCCGATCGTCATCGCGACGCTGCGGGCGCTGGGGTGTAAGGAAAGGACAACGCTCGCCTTCGTCATGGCGGCCGGATTCATTGCCGACATGGCCAGCCTGCCGCTCGTCGTCTCCAACCTGGTCAACATCGTCTCGGCCGACTTCTTCCACCTTCGCTTCGCGCGATATGCGAGTGTGATGGTGCCCGTCGACCTGGTGTCGATCGCGGCGACGCTGGGCGCACTGATGCTGTTCTTCCGACGAGACCTTCCCGGCCGCTACGACACGAGGCACCTCCGCGCGCCCGGCGAAGCGATCCGCGACGTTGCGACCTTCCGCGCCGGATGGATCGTGCTGGCACTGCTACTCGCCGGCTTCTTCCTGCTCGAACCGCTCGACGTGCCCGTCAGTGCTGTTGCCGCGGTCGGCGCACTTCTCCTGCTGGTGATCGCCGGACGCGGGCATGTGATCGCGCCGCGCAAGGTGTTGCGCGGCGCGCCGTGGCAGGTCGTGATCTTCTCGCTCGGCATGTACCTCGTCGTCTACGGCCTGCGGAACGCCGGGCTGACCGACCACCTTGCCGGGCTGCTCGACCGCACCGCGCAAGGCGGCATATGGGGCGCGGCGATGGGGACCGGCGTCCTCGCGGCCATCCTGTCGTCGGTGATGAACAATATGCCGACGGTGCTGGTGGGCGCGCTGTCGATCGACGCGACCCATGCGTCGGGCGCGATCAAGGAGGCGATGGTATATGCCAACGTGATCGGCTGCGATCTTGGCCCCAAGCTGACGCCGATCGGCTCGCTGGCGACGCTGCTGTGGCTGCACGTACTCGGGCAGGAAGACATACGGATCGGCTGGGGCTATTACTTCCGGGTCGGCGTTTCGCTGACCATACCTGTCCTGCTCATCACGCTTGCGGCCCTTGCGCTGCGGATCAGGATTGCCTGACGCCTGTTCGCGATCTTTCCGAACCTAATTGCGTCGAGGAAGCCGCTCGCGATCCTCGCCGCCAGCATTCACCCCACTGTCACGCCGCGGCAACGAAGCGGTGGTCGCGCAGCCAGCGCTCGAACCAGGCCGGCCACTCCGCCGACGGCGTCCCGGCCTTCCCCATGCCGAAGCCATGGCCGCCGAGGCCAGCGAACGCAGCTTGACGGGAACGCCCGCGCGGACGCAGGCGTCGCGCATGATGAGCGTGTTGTGCGGGTCCGAGATCGGATCGTCCTGCGCCTGGACGAGGAACGTGGGCGGGCATCCTGCGCGGACGTGCGTCTCCACCGACCATTGCGCGCTGGCCGCCGGCGTCGGATGGTCGCCGATCAGGATGCGCCGGGTCGACGTGTGGTCGTAGGGCGGCTCCAGCGTGATGACCGGATAGATCAACGCCGAAAGATCGGGTCGCGAGGACTGGCGGTCGATCGCGTCAGTGGTTGGGTAAGAGGCGAACGCGGAGCGCGCCGCGGCGAGGCCCAGCAGATGCCCCCCGGCCGAGAAGCCGAGCACGCCCACCCTCGAAGGATCGATGCCCAGCAAGCCGGCGCGCGCGCGGATCATGCGCATCGCCCGTCCCGCATCCTGAAGCGGCGCGAGCGGACCATCGTGCCAGCCCTCGTCAGGCAGCCGGTATCGCAGGATGAAGGCCGTGATCCCCCGCGCGGCCAGCCAGCGCGCGGCGGGCCTGGCCTCCGCCTCCTCCCCGATCCGCCTGTAGCCGCCGCCGCCGGCGATCAGCATCGCCGCGCCATTGGGCCGGTCGGGCAGGACCGCCTCGATCGTCGGCATCGCGATGTTGCTGACAGCGCCCTGGAGGTCGATCGCGACGGGTCCGCTGGGGCCGCCACCGCCCGGCGGCGTGGCCCAGAGCGGCTCGGGCGACGTCGGGCGCGCGGCGCCGATCAGCGACGGCGTCACGCCTGCGACGCCCGCGACGCCGATCATGGCGAGCATCCGGCGCCGATCCACCCATCCCCGCCTGCGTCCGTTCGCGTCCATCACCTTGTCCTTCCCGTCGCCGAGACCGGCTGTACCATTCGTCGGTGGCGGCCTGCGTTAGCGGCATCGCGTTTCGCACGGAACATCCACCGGCCCTTTCGCGCTTGACCGCCCACGCGCGACGGACGGGCGACTGGCGAAGGAAAGACGATGGCGGAAGACCGGGCGAGCATCGACGGAGCGACGATCCTCGACAACGTCGACGACCGACAGGTGGAGTTCAGCGCGGAGATCGGCGGCGACTGGTATGAGTTCGCGCTGCACTATGCCGTGCTGGAAGCATTGAGCGGTGCGCAGATCGACGACGAGGACTCCGTCACCGCGCTGTTCGAACAGTTCCGCGACGAGGTGGAGGAGGCCGCCGCCAAGGCGCTGGCGCGCGATCCGGGCGGCGAGGATCTCGTCGTCATCGACGAGAGCGACATCCAGTAGCCGGAGCGTCGAACGATGGGTGAGACCGTCATCAGCCCGACCGGACCGGGCGCCTGCGAAGTCGGATTGATGATCGACGAGACGGGCACGCGGTTCGTGGTCCTGACGTTCCGCGAACCGGACGTCGATCCGGTGATCGTGACCTTCACCGTGCCGCTGTTCCAGAACTATGTCGGCTATCTGCACCGCGCAGCGGAGGCGGCGGCGGACGAGGCGAGTTGGGCCATGGAGAAGTGAGTACGGGATGGCCGGCCTGTCACGATGACCCTCGCTAAGCCGGCGTGTCGCCGCCGCGCCGACGTTCGGTGAGGAACAGTGCCACCACGCCCAGCCCGAGGATCGCGCCCTCCCACGCGATCGCGGTCCATCCCCTGCTCGCGAAGCTCGCCGCGCCCACCGCCGATCCGAGCGCCCCGCCGAGGAAGACCACCGTCATGTAGACGGCGTTTATCCGGCCGCGAGCGTCCGGCGCCATCGAGTACAGCACCCGCTGTCCCAGCACCTGGTTCGTCTGCGTGGCGGCATCGAGCAGCACGGCCGCCAGTGCCAGGACGACGAGCGCCATCGCCCCCGCCGCCCAGCCCGCGATCGCGAACGCGACGGGAGCGGCGACCAGTGCAGCGAACGTGCCCGCGCGGCCATGGCCCCCGTCCCCCAGCCGCCCGGCGATCGGCGCCGCGAGCGCGCCGCCGGCACCCGCCAGCGCGAACAGCGCGATACCCCCCTGCCCAAGCCCGAAGCGGGTCGCCAGCAGCAGCGGCACCGCCGTCCAGAACAGGTTGAACGCGGCGAACATCGTCGTCTGGTAGGCGGTCCGGCGGCGGATCGTCGGCGTGCGGACCAGCAGCACCAGGCTCGACCACAGCAGTTCGCCGTAGCGAAAGCGCGGTCTTGGACGGCGCTCCGGCAGCGTCCGCGCGAGGACCAGCCCCAGCAGCGCCATCGCGATCGCCGACAGGCCGAAGATCGTCCGCCATCCCGCGACCGCGGCGATGCCGTTGGCCAGCGGCCGCGCCAGCATGATGCCCGCGATCAGACCGCCCATGATGTTGCCGACGATCCGCCCGCGGCGGTCCTCGGGCGCCAGATGCGCCGCCAGCGGCACCATGATCTGCGCGCCCACCGAACAGAAGCCCGCGACGAACGAGAAGACGAGCAGGCTTCCCGCCCCGCGCGAGAGCCATATCCCTAGCTCGCCGAGACAGGCGCCGACCGTCATGAGCAGGATCAGCCGCTTGTTCTCGACCAGATCGGCCAGCGACACGACGAGGAAAAGGCCCGCGCCATAGCCGAGCTGGGTCAGCGTCACGACCAAGCCGGCCGCGCTGCCGCTCAGCCCGACCGCCGGAGCGATCTCGCCGATCAGCGCCTGAGCGAAATAGAGGTTGGCGGCCATCATCCCGCACGCGACGGCCATGATCGCGGTCAGGCGGGGGCCGATCGTCGGAACGGGCGGGTGAACGGTCATGCCGCGCCCCTAGCTCATTGCGGCGGCCGGCGTCAGTCGCCTCGCCTCTGGCGCGGCGCCGTCCCCTGCCCTAGCCAGACCGGACCATGACCGCCGCCGACCTGCTCTCCCAACCGTTCGGGACCTTGCCCGACCTGATCCACGCGCACGCCGCCGAACGCGGCGACCGGATCGCCGTCGCGGACGAGACGGGTGCGATCTCCTATGCCGATCTCGACCGGCTGATCGACCGGGTGGCGGCGACGCTGCAGCGCGACGGACTGGCACATGGCGGCGCCGTGGCGATCGTCGCCGCACCCTCGATCCACTATGCCGCGGCCTTCCTGGGGACGGTCCGGGCGGGCGGGGCGGCGACCCCCTTGTCGCCGTCCGCCACGCCGGCCTCGATCGCGGCGATGGTGCGCGACTGCCGTGCCGGCCACGTCCTCGTCGACGAAGCCAACGCGCTCGCGCTCGCTGGGGAGGATCTGGGCGGTGCCGTCCTGGTGCTGCTGGCCGGCGAGGCCGCCGATCGGGCGGTGACGCGGTGGGAGGACTGGCTCGCGCCGGCGGACGCCCGGCCCGCTCCCGTCGCCATCGCGCCCGACGACGCGTTCAACATCATCTATTCGTCGGGGACCACCGGCTCGCCCAAGGGCATCGTCCAGAGCCACGCGATGCGGTGGGCGCACATCGCGCGCAACGCGGCCGCCGGCTTCGATACGGCGGTGACGATGATCGCGACCCCGCTCTACTCTAACACCACGCTCGTCAGCTTCCTGCCCACCTTGGGCTGGGGCGGTACGGCGGTGCTGATGGCGAAGTTCGACGCGCGACGCTTCCTGGAGCTGGCGGCGGCGCACCGGGGCACCCACACGATGCTGGTGCCGGTCCAGTATCGCCGGCTGATGGCATTGCCGGACTTCGACAGCTTCGATCTGTCCGCCTTCAGGTTCAAGACCTCGACCAGTGCGCCGTTCGACGCGGCGCTGAAGGCCGATGTGGTCGCGCGCTGGCCCGGGCTGCTGGTGGAATATTACGGCATGACGGAGGGCGGCGCTTCGTGCGGGCTCAACTGTTCCGCGCATCCCGACAAGCTCCACACCGTCGGCCAGCCGCTGCCGGGCCACGAGGTCCGCCTGATCGACGAGGATGGCCGCGAGGTCGCCGCGGGCGAGGCCGGAGAGATCGTCGGCCGCTCGCCGACGATGATGACCGGCTATCTCGGGCGGGCGGAGGCGACGCGTGAGGCGGAGTGGACGTCCCCCGACGGCCGGCGGTTCATCCGCCACGGCGACGTCGGCCGGTTCGACGCGGACGGCTTCCTCGTGCTGATGGACCGCAAGAAGGACCTGATCATATCGGGCGGCTTCAACATCTACCCCTCGGATCTCGAGGTGGTGCTGGCCCGCCATCCCGCGGTGGCCGAATGCGCGGTCATCGGCATGCCGAGCGACGCTTGGGGTGAGACGCCGGTGGCGCTGTTCGTCCGGCGAAGGAGCGCCGACGATCGGGCGGAGGACATCATGTCCTGGGCCAACGGGCAGTTGGGCAAGACCCAGCGGATCGCCGCGCTGCACGAACTGGACGACCTGCCGCGAAGCACGATCGGCAAGATACTGAAGCGCGAGTTGCGCGACCGGTTGCTGGCAAGTGCGCGATAACGGCGATGCCGGCATGACCGTCACCGGCCTTCCGATCCGCGTCGCAGCGCTCTACCGCTTCACGATGCTCGCCGACTGTGAAGCGCTGCGCAGACCGCTGGCGCTGGCCTGTCGCGCCGCCGGTGTGCGCGGCACGCTGTTGCTCGCGCGCGAGGGGATCAACGGGACGATCGCGGGCAGCGACGCGAGCGTCGATCACGTCCTGGCGCATCTGCGTACGCTGCCCGGATGCGATCGTCTCGACGTCCGGGAAAGCCGCGCGCGGACGATGCCGTTCCATCGCCTGAAGGTCCGCGTCAAACGCGAGATCGTCACGATGGGCCGGCCCGACATCGACCCGGTCGACGCCGGTCATTATGTCGCGCCCGAGGACTGGAACGCGCTGATCGATCGGCCGGACACGATCCTGATCGACACGCGCAACGACTTCGAGGTCGCGATCGGCAGCTTCCCGGGCGCGGTCGATCCTGGCACCCGCAGCTTCCGTGACTTTCCGGCGTGGTTCCTAGCGCATCGGGAAGAACTGCTTGGCCACACGCCGCAGCCGCGAGTTGCGATGTTCTGCACCGGCGGCATCCGCTGTGAGAAGGCGACCGCGTTCCTGAAGACACAAGGGCTGGACGCGGTGTACCACCTCAAGGGCGGCATCCTTGCCTATCTCGAGACCGTGCCCAGGGACCAGAACCGCTGGCAGGGCGAGTGTTTCGTGTTCGATCAGCGGGTCGCCGTCGGCCATGCGCTCGCGCCGGGCAGCTATGATCTCTGCCATGGCTGCCGGATGCCGGTCGGGGCGGACGATCGCGCATCGCCGCTCTACCGCGAAGGCGTCAGTTGCCCGCGCTGCCATGCCGAGCGAAGCGATACGCAACGCGCCGCCTATGCCGAGCGACACCGCCAGACCCGGCTCGCGGATGCGAGAGGCGAAGCGCATGTCGGCGCGGTCTATGCGACCGACTGACGATGCCCGACGGCGGCCTACAGTCCGAGTTTGTCCAGCGCGGCGGCGAGTTCCCCGTCGATCGCATCGCCTCCTCTGGGCGTCAGTCGGTTCAGAACGGTCTGGAGCCGTTTCTGCGCGACCTGGAGCGTCTTGTGCCGCACCTCGCGGATCGCGTTGGTCCGCCAGGACGGGCTCTCCCCCAACAGCGCCGCCCACTTGGCTTCCTCCGCCGCCAGCACGGCCAGCGCCAGTCTCAGGCCGTCGCGCCGGCCATGGCCGTAGTCGTCCGGACCGGCGGAACTCAGCGACGCGACCGTTTTCATTCATCCTGCTCCTCCGGCATCATCGAGCAGCCGGCCGAGCTGGCGCCGGCGCGCGAGACGGCCGCATGATTGATCATCAGCAAGCCGTATGTCCTTGACATTGAACCGGCAACGGATAGCTTTTCGCTGCTTGACGGCGGCCGGGGGTTATCCAGTCAGGCGCAACGCTTACGGAAGGTCGAACGACCGTGTTCCTGCTCCGAGTGACCGTCGCCGCATTCATCGCCATTGCCTGTGTGCTCCTTCCTCACATCGCCCATGCCGAGCTCGGCGGGCCGCTTTCCAGCGTTTCGGTCGACCGCGGACGCCTGGGCGCGCAGATGAAGTCGGTCGCGACCGGCCACTATGCCCGGCATGAGCTCACCCGCCCTAACGGGGGCATGGTGCGCGAGTTCACCAACGCCAAGGGCGAGGTGTTCGCGGTCACGTGGGCCGGGCCCGGCAAACCGGACCTGAGAAGCGTGCTCGGGCGCTATTTCGCGGCCCTCCAGACGGGGAGCGGCGCGACCGGGCGGTCGATGCACTCGCTGCGCCGTCCCGCGCAGGTTAGCGACGCCGATCTCCAGATCCAGACCGGCGGGCACATGGGCTGGTTCCACGGCGTGGCCTTCGTCCCGTCGCTGGCGCCGGCCGGTTTCTCCACCAGCGACCTGCCGCAGCCATGACGATCCGCAAGCGCCTGGCCGGGCTGGCCATCGCGGTCGCGCTTGCCTCCTGCGGTGGCGGTGACAGCGGCTCGCCGGTGCAGGTCGTGCCCACGGCGGCGACGGCAACGCCCACACCGACCCCGACCCCCACTCCGACTCCGACCCCGACCCTCAACACCGCGGCCGTGACGCTGGACGCCGGCCCTGCGGCGCTGAGCGCCGGCCCCAACGGCTATGTCGCGTTCAACGAGCCCTATGTGTCGGTCACGCTGTGCGCGCCGGGATCGACGACCAACTGCCAGACGATCGATCATGTGATTCTCGACACCGGCTCGGTCGGCCTGCGGATCATCCAGCCGGTCCTGAACGCGAGCCTCCTTGCCGCCTTGCCGGCGGAGGCGTCCGCTTCGAGCAACGCGGTCGGCGAATGCTATCAATACGTCAATTCCTACGCGTTCGGCTCCGTGCGCACCGCCGATTTTTCGATCGCGGGCGAGAAGGTCGCCGCCATGCCGTTCCAGGCGATCGCCGACACCGGTGCCTTCGCCTCCGTGCCGGCCGGCTGCTCGTCGGGCGGCGGTTCGGCGATCGCCACCGTTCAGGATTTCGGCGCCAACGGCATCCTGGGCGTGGGCACGACTGCGACCGATTGCGGCAGCTATTGCACCGTCGCCGGCGGGTCGTCCGCGGCGACCTATTATGATTGTCCGGCGGCCGGATGCAGCAGCGTCACTGGCCGCGCGTCGAACGCCGCCGCGCCGTTCCAGCAACTGCCCAATCCCGTCGCCGCCTTCCCGATCGACAACAATGGCGTGATCGTGACGCTGCCCGCCGTATCCCAGCGCGGCGTCCCGACGCTTACCGGCACGGTCACGTTCGGGATCGGCACCCAGGCGGACAACGCCCTGACCGCGACCAACGTGCTGCCGGCGACGACCTCGACCAGCCGGCTCGGGCCGGGATTGATCACCGCGACCTACAACGGCAAGCAGCTTACCCAGAGCTTCTTCGACAGCGGCAGCAACGACTATTTCTTCATCGACACCACGCTTGCGCCATGTACCGAGACCGACCTAATCGCCTTCTACTGCCCGCCGACGCCGATGCTCCTGTCGCCGCTGTTGACCGGCACCAACGGTGCGACCGCCAGCGGGGCGTTCACCTTGTACAGCCCGCTCAACGTCGCCGGGTCCTCGGATGTCGCGCCGGGGCTCGGCATCAATCCGACGCTCGTCAAGCCGCCGTTGCCGTTCGCGAACAGCTTCGACTTCGGCGTGCCCTTCTTCTTCGGGCGGACGATGTACACCGCGATCGAAGGCCGGCCGGCCGGGGGCGTGACGGGACCGTATTTCGCGTTCTGACCGCTTCTGGGTCGTTGCTGCGGTCCTCCGGCATAAACCGTGCGACGGGACGTCCGTCGAGTTGCCCATAACGGACGCCAGCGCCCCCACATTCCGTTGCCGAACCTTCGTTCACGAGGGCTCCCGGTGAGTCGCGCAACAATATCGGAGCAATCGAAATATTCTGGTTGCATTATTGCGGCGTCATTCTTCTACGGCAACCAACGGCCAAGTAGAAGCCGCCCGTTCTGGTTCATATCTTAAGAGCTAAGTCAGGTACCGATGGCAGAAACGATCCAGTCTCTAAAGGATCGACGACAGTGACAAACATCGCAAAGCCATCACGGACCATCTTGCTTCTCTTGGGCGCCGCATGCTTGGTGACAGGGTCTCCGGCCCTCGCATCGACGCAGGGTACATTGGGCGCGACGTCGACCGGCACGATCGCCATCACGGTGTCGGTGCCGAGCCGGGTGCAGATCACCGCGCTCAACGACGTCACCTTCGCCAACGTCGATCCGACGATCACCGCGACCAACGCGCAAAGCAATTGCGTGTGGAGCAACACCGCCACCAAGGGGTATACGATCACGGCGACGGGCGGCGGCACGGGCGGCGCGTTCACGCTGCGCTCGGGGTCGCTGACGCCGGTCACCTATTCCGTGCAGTGGAACCAGTCGACGGGCCAGGCTTCGGGCACCGCGCTGACGGCGGGGACCGCGTCGGGCACGTTCAACTCGACCGCGACGACGCCGACCTGCGCGACCGCGCCGACGACCTCGTCGAGCCTGATCGTCAGCATCCCGTCGGCGCAGCTGCTGACGATGGCATCGCTGACCAACTACACCGACACGCTGACGTTGCTGGTTTCGCCCGTCTGATCGGTCCTGGAAGTAGCGGGCGGCATCATGATCGCGGTTCGATCACGGCTCGCAGGAGCGATGATGGGGTTGGGCCTGTTCGTCCTGTCGGGCGAGCAGGCCCGAGCCCAGCAGGCGCAACTGACCAATCTCAGCGACGTCAGCTTCGGTGTGCTGTCGACGACCGCCAACGATATGTCGCGCAGCCAGAACGTCTGCGCCTATGCTGCCAGCGTCTCGGGACAATATGGCGTCCGCGCGCAGGGAAGCGGCACCGGCGGCGCGCTGACGCTCGCGGGAAGTTCCACGCCGCTGGCGTATGAAGTGCAGTGGGCGGCGTCGTCCAACCAGTCATCAGGGACGGCGCTGCCCGCCAACACGACGGTCGGCGGTTTTTCCGACGGGTTGCTCAACAACACCTGCTCGCTTCTCACCACGACTTCCGCCAGCCTGATCGTGATGCTGCGCGCGACCGCGCTCAGCAGCGTTACCGCCGGGGGCTATTCCGGCACGCTTACGCTCATCCTAGCGCCGCAATAACGATCGCCCGGCGATGGTCGGCTTCCGCCTGCGCACGGCCATTCGTGGATGCTGGCGCCTCGGCGTCGTCGCCTTGGCGATCGGTCACGCCGGCGCCGCCGACGCGACGGACGGCGCGGCACGGGTCACCACCAGCCGCCCCACGGGCTTCGATACGTTACTCCAGCCTCAGGAGGCGGTGACCGACGTCTTTGTCGGCGGCCGGCTCGTGGGTCAGACGCGGGTCCGCTACAGCCCTGGCCGGATCACGCTGCTCGATCCCGATGCGGTCATGGCCTTGCTGCCCGACATCGCGGAACCCGTGGCGGTGCGGGCCGCGCTCGCCAGCCCCGATCTCGATCCCAACACGGGCATGGCCTGCCACGCGGACGACGACAGCGCGCGCGCGGCCTGCGCAGTCTATCGCCCTGCGGTCGCCGGCATCGTGTTCGACGAGGCACGCTTCCGGATCGACGTCGTCGTCAATCCGCGCCTGCTCGCCGTCCACCCCGCCGCGCGACGCGCCTATCTCGCGAGGCCGCAGCCGGGCGTGTCGCTGATCGACCAGTTCGGCGGCAGCATCGCGGGCAGCGGCGGCGATGCGAGTTACGGCCTGCAGAACCGCGCGATCCTGGCCGACGGCGAGGCGAGGATCCGCAACGACGTATCCTATTCCTCCACCTACGGCCTCTCCGTCGATGCGCTGGTCGGCGAACTCGACAGGCCGGGCGTGCGCTATTCGGCCGGAGCGATGTGGGTTCCGGGCATCGACCTCATCGGACGGCGGCGGCTCATGGGCGGCGGCATCCAGAGCCAGGTCGACACCCGTCTCGACCGATCGTCGATCGCGGGCACGCCGCTGATCGTGTCGCTCACCCAGCGCGCGCGGGTGGACATTGTGCGCGATGGCCGCCTGCTGACCTCGCGCAGCTACGACGCCGGCAATCAGGCGATCGACACGTCCAGCCTTCCCGACGGCGCCTACGAGGTCGTGCTCCACGTCCAGGAGGCGGGCGGCCCGGCGCGCGACGAGCGGCGGTTCTTCACCAAGAACGCCGCCATTGCCGGCCTCGGCGAGCCGATCTTCTTCGGCTATGCGGGGCTGCTCGGCGAGGAGCGGCGCGATGCGCCGTTCGCGACGTCAGGCACGCCCTTCTACGAGGCCGGGATCGCGCGCCGCTACACGCCGCATCTGGCGCTCGACGCGACGCTCATGGGAACCGACCACACCGGGGTCGTCGAACTCGGCGGCTATTGGCTCGGCCATGCCGGCCAGGTGCGGCTCGCGGGCCTCGCATCGGTGCATGGCGACGCGGGGCTGCTGGTGCAGATCGCCTCGTCGGGAACGTCACGGCTCAACTACACGATCGACGCGCGCCGGGTCTGGAGCCATGGCGACGCGCCGTTGATCCCGCTGGGGGAGGATGACCGGAGCTATCAGATCGTCTCGATCGACCGGACCGCGCAACTGACGGCCGGTTCGTTCACGCAAGCGAACGCGACGATCAGCTTCAACCTGAAGCCGGCGCAGATCGGCCTGACCGCCTCCTACCGGCGCACCGCGTCGCAGGGGCGCAGCTATGCGATCGGGCCGACCGTCTATTGGCCGCTGGGGGAACGCGCGGGCGTGCAGGTGACGCTGCGTGGCGACATGACTGTCTCGAACTACGGCACCGCCGCGTTCCTTGGCCTGACGTTCCAGCGGGTGCGCGCGCGCTCGTCACTGTCGGGCAGCATCGGCGCGCGGACCATCTCCGGCACGGGCGGCGGGAACGGCACGGCGGTGATCGGCGACGTCGGCGGATCGTGGCAGCGCGATCACGTGATGGGCGGCGACGTGACCGTCGCCGCCGGCGTCGAGCAGGACGTGAACGGCACGCTGGCGCGGGGCAGCGCCACGCTGAACACCGCGCGCGGCGCTGTCTTTGCCGAGGTGGCGCAGCCCGTCGCGGGCGATCTGGGATCGACGCAATATAGCATCAACTTCCAGTCCACTGCGGCGGTGACGCGGTCGGGCATCGCACTCGAAGGCCGTGGGCAGAACGACAGCAGCATCCGTGTCGCGGTCGACGGCGCGGCGCGCGGCACGCCGTTTGAGGTGCTGGTCGACAATGCGCCGCGCGGCATCGTCCATACGGGCGAACCGCTGTCGATCCCGATGGCACCCTATCGGCAATATGCCGTCCAGCTTCGCCCGATCGGCGCCGAGATCATGAAGCTCGACGGTCGGCCGCGCCTCGTCAGCGTCTATCCCGGCACAGTCAGCCGCTTGAGCTGGGCGGCTGAACGCGTCGTCGCGATGTTCGGGCGGATCGTCTGGGCCGATGGCGCTGCCGTCGCCGGTGCGGCGATCACCGTTCCCGGCGCGATCGGCGGCACGGACGATCGCGGCTATTTCCAGATCGAGGCCGCGCCCGACGCGATCCTGAAGGTGCGGGCGGCGGACGGCCGCACCTGCCGCCTGCCGCTCCAGGCGCATGCGGCGGCCGAAGGCTATGCCGCGCTGGGGACGCTGACGTGTCCGCGTGCGCTGCCACCGATGCAGATCGCGACGGCAAAATGATGATGGTGAGGAGGATGACGATGCAGTTGCAGAAGACCCGGATCGCGGCCGCCGCATGGGCGGCGATCGGTGCGACGCTGACGACGCCACCGGCGGCCGCCGAGCTGGTGCTGAACCAGGTGATCGTCGACCTTCCGCCGGGCAAGGTGCCGCGGCTCGACATCGAGGCGTCGAACACCGGCAAGGAGCGGATCTACGTCGTCGCCGAGCCCGCCGAGATCGTGAACCCCGGTAAGCCCGAGGAAAAGCGGGTGGCCGAACCCGATCCCGCGCGATCGGGCCTGCTCGTCACGCCGCAGAAGATGATCCTGGAGCCGGGCGAGCGCAAACTGGTGCGCATCGCCTCGATCGCGCCGCGTGGAGCCGCGGAACGCATCTATCGCGTCACGGTGAAGCCTGTGATCGGCGACGTCACCGCGACGAGCACCGCGCTCAAGGTGCTCGTCGGCTACGACGTGCTCGTCATCGTCCGCCCGACCGCGATGACGGGCACGGTGACGGCCAAGCGCAGCGGTAACAGCCTGGTGCTGACCAACACCGGCACGACCAACGTCGAGATCTACGACGGCAAGCAATGCGATCCGTCCGCCACCGCCTGCACGAAGCTGCGCGCGAGCCGCCTCTACGCCGGCGCGAGCCTCGTCCAGCCGATCGATCCGGCCCGTCCGATCACCTACCGCGTCAAGACGGGCGACATGGTGGAGCAAAGGAGCTTCTAGATCGGATGCCACCAGCCATCCGATCCCCGAACCGGCACCGGTCCCGCGGTTGGTGGTCGACGCGGCGGCGGCGACAGGCGCGATCGCCTATGTCTCCCCTTCGCCGATCCCCAGCCGATGCGCGAGGCGGATTGTTCGGGTCGAAACTTTCCTTAGATGCCTTACTCCTATGTCGGTTCACCTCATCAAGCCCAAGCGCTTCGGCGACCCCCGCGGCTGGTTCACCGAGGTCTATTCGGTGCCGGCGTTCGAGAAGCTCGGCATCACCTGCACGTTCGTGCAGGACAACCACTCGCTGTCCGCGCCCGTCCATACGCTGCGCGGGCTCCATTTCCAGACGCCGCCGCGCGGGCAGGACAAGCTCGTACGCTGCGTCCGGGGACGGATCTTCGACGTCGCGGTCGATGTGCGGAAGGGCTCGCCGACCTGGAGCCACTGGGTCGGCACCGAGCTGTCGGCCGAGAACGGGCACCAGCTGTTCATTCCGATCGGCTTCGCGCACGGCTTCGTGACGCTCGAACCCGACTGCGAAGTGACCTACAAATGCTCGGACGTCTACGCACCGGAGGCGGATGGCGGCATCCGTTGGGACAGCGCCGGGATCGATCGGCCGATGCCGGCCGGCACCACGCCCGAACTCAGCGCCAAGGACCTGATCCAGCCGAGCCTTGCCGATTTCGACAGTCCCTTTCCCTATGACGGCCGCCCGCTCGCGCCGCTCGCCTGAAGGATAGACCATGCGCATCTTCGTCACCGGTGGCGCCGGCTTCATCGGCTCGGCGCTCGTGCGCCAGCTCATCGAGAACAGCGGGCATGAGGTCCTCAATTTCGACAAGCTGACCTATGCCGGCACGCTGTCGACGGTCGAGC